>NZ_JBSMDE010000086.1:0-25305 GCF_056497305.1 Caldithrix sp.
GGCAGTCATTCCGGCCGAGCGGCAGCGAGAGCAGGAATCCCCTACATGATGGAAGGGATTCCTGCTTACGCGGGAATGACCGCACCGTCTGTCATTCTGAACGGAGCGCCAGCGGAGTGAAGAATCCTTCCGATTGCTTGCAGGGGATTCTTCTCCCGCCTGGGCGGGATCAGAATGACAGGCACAACCTACCACCAACCTGTTTGTAAGGGCGAAGGATTTCCGCCGCCATTTTTTCCATTCGCTAAATTCCCTGTTGCACAAGCTGATCATTCGACCGGGGGGCAAACCTTCTGGGAAATCCTTCGCCCCTACTTGCTCTTGCAGGGGATTCTTCGCTGCGCTCAGAATGACAGGCTGGTGTGATGCCTTGTTGCTTGTCATTCCACCCGAGCGCAGCGAGACGTGCTCAACGCACGGCCTATTTTTTAATGCGCGCGGACAGTTTCTCCTTCAGGTAGCGAAAACCATTCTGCACATAGTAGCGGCGCAAATCGCTTTCAATAATCGAACCCAGCGTTACCTTAAAATCATTAACCGTAAACCCTTCTATTCGCTTCAGCAGCTGTTCGATTTCTTGATCATCAAGCGCAGGCAGCGGCGTCCCCTGACGGAGCAAAAACTCCACATCAAAAGCGTCGCGGATGGCGCCGCGCGAAATTAAAGCCTGAATCTTGTTTATCATCGTTTGCCGCAGGGTATGCCCTTTAAGCAAAACCTGCTTGACGCTGAAATTGGAAAAGGCAATCTTTTCTTCGTATTCCCAATCCGTTAACGTGCGCTGCACTTCAATCTTTAACCTTCCGGGATATCGCTGCGATCGCATCTCCACTAAAATCGTAAAATGTTTGAGCTGCGCATCCGTTATTTCATACGTCTTGCCCAGAGTTCCCACCAGCCTGTCCAGCAGCTTCTGATCGTCCTGCGCGTTTAATTTCCAGAAATCCAGAACAACCGAGTAGCGCGGCAGTTCATGGCACAAACGCAGCATCGTACCGCCGCCAAATATCAGTGCGTCCAGCAGTCGGGCCCTTTTTAAACAGGCCAGCGCCTCTATCTCGAATACTTCATGCTGGTTAAGCCAATTCATATTCGGCCGCCATTTGCTTTACAGATTCAGGAAATTTTGTTAATAGAATTGCTATTTTTTGACGATCAAATTTAGCGAAATCAATGGCCGCCACATCCAGTGTGTAGCGCTTTAAACTCATCAAATAAAACGCATCTAACAAAGCCTTTTCCGCCTCGGCAATAAAGAAATTTCTCTGTCGGACAAAGCCGAAATAAAGATCGGATTTAATTTTGCTGTAATGAAATAGGGTGTTCTCAATGTTTACCCGCTTTGTGCGCTTCAAAGCGATGGATTCGATGAAGTCTCTCTGAATCTGCGTGGAAACCTGGTAATAAGACAAAGCGGTCATCAGAGAAATGTAAGACGGCGTTTGGATGAGATTGGCGAATTGAAATTTTTGTTCGATTGAAAAATACGGCCACTGTTCGGCCAGAACGTACATGTCGCGCTTGAGGCGGATCAGCAAACCGGCCCGCACATAGCGGGAAGCCATCACTTTGGCAGAGGCCGGTTGAACGTTCAGAACACGCTCTAAATCCCGTAAGTTGAAAATAGGTTTGTTAATATTTCTTAAACGCAGCGCTTTCATTCAGTACACCTGATTAACATATTTGTTAACTAAATATACTTAGAAAAACACTCAAACACAAACGTAAAATATTTGTTTTTTAACAGCAGGGATTTTGGGGAGGATTCGGGGCGGCCACTGCGATTTACCGCGTGAGGGACAACGGGAATTGGGGGATAAGTGTAAGAGTATTAGTAGCCTGTGTTCACACTGACGGTCATTCCGGCCGAGCGCAGCGAAGAGCCGGAATCCACTACATGATGGAAGGGATTCCCGCTTGCGCGGGAATGACTGCGCCGTCTGTCATTCTGAGTGGAGTCCCGAGAATCGGGACGGAACGAAGGCCAGCCCAGGAAATCCCTTTCGTTGTTTGACTGTCATTCTGAATCCCGATTTATCGGGATGAAGAATCCTTCCCATTGCTTGCAGGGGATTCTTCGCTGCGCTCAGAATGAGAGCCCCTGTTTGTAGGGGATTATTTGCCTCTGCCCACAAAAAAAATACTGTATTTTCAAACAAATTTTTGTATATTTGCGCAATTATTTAACAAGGAAGGACGGGAAAACAGCGTATGATTACTATTTCTAAAAAGATTCCGGTGGGCATTCTGGGCGCAACCGGTAGTGTAGGCCAAAAATTCATGCAATTGTTGGAGCATCATCCTTGGTTTGAAGTCCATGAGCTGGTTGCCTCGCAGCGTTCCAGCGGTAAAAAATATGGTCAGGTGGTCAATTGGGTACAGGAGACGCCTTTACCTGAAAAATTGAGTCAAATTAAAATAAAGGATGTGCATCAGCCCTTAGAATCAAAGATCCTCTTTTCCGCATTAGATGCCGGCATTGCCGGTCAGGTGGAAAAGGAAAAAGCCTTATCCGGGCACATTGTGATTTCCAACGCCAGAAATCACCGCTTTCATGGCACGGTTCCTTTGCTGATTCCTGAAGTCAATCCCGAACATCTGCAGGCCATTTTCAAGCAGCCCTTTCAGGCTGGCATGATCATCACCAATCCCAATTGTTCCACGACCGGACTGGTGATAGCGCTAAAGCCCTTACATCAGTTATTTGGCCTAAAAAAGGTACAGGTGGTTACCATGCAGGCACTTTCCGGAGCCGGCTTTCCGGGAGTGTCGTCTCTTCAAATTACGGATAATGTTTTGCCTTACATCGAAAATGAAGAAGAAAAGATGGAAACCGAACCCTTAAAACTACTGGGGCAATGGAGCGGCACAGCGTTCAAGCAGGCTGAAATAGCCATCAGCGCCAGTTGCAATCGCGTACCGGTCATTGATGGCCACCTGGAGAGCGTTTCAGTTGAATTTGAGGAGAAACCGACTGCCCTGGCCATAATTGATGCCTGGCAATCGTTTAAGGCGCTTCCGCAACAGTTGAAATTACCCAGTGCTCCGCAAAAGCCGATTTACTATTTTTCCCAGCCTCATTTACCTCAACCGCGTCTACAGCGCAACCTGGAAAGAGGAATGGCGGTTAGCACGGGTCGCTTACGTCCCTGTTCCATTTTGCATTACAAATTTAACGTGTTATCGCACAATACCATTCGTGGCGCGGCCGGCGGCGCCATCTTAAATGCCGAATTACTGGTGGCTCAGTACGGCGACCAATTGCATGTGTTCGATTAGGGTAATTTTGCTCTAAAGCCGTAGAGCTGCAAAGATCGTTCCTCTGGCCACCGGTTGGAAGGCAATCCTCAGGGACAGGTCTGGCCACCGGACAGGCAAAGAAGTCGAAAAGAACGCCAAGCATTTTTCAAATTAAAAATTAATTGCTCTCACCACCTCGATCCCCCTCTCCAGGAATAAAAGTCTGGGAGGGGGGAAGGCTTGTGTTGGAAAGCTTTCCACCTGTGTTGTAGATTTCTTATTAAGGCCCCATTTACGACCATGAGAATTTTGTCCAAAATGCGTCGCCTTTACAAACGTCTCGAGCTAAAGCTCGAGTTACGTTGCGCCTGCGAATTGTCTGCAAGTGTAAGGGATTCTCAGAATGACACGTCAGCACTGGCCCTCACTGCCCAGAAACAACTTGCCCTTTCACAAAATAATTCGTAATTCGTATTTTTTAATTTAAAAATGCTCTTTTGTGCCTTCTTGGCTTTTCTGTGTTTTCCGTAGTTGACTAATGGTTGCGGCTATACTGCCTTCGAAAACGCTCACAGCTTCAATAAAAAAATGCTTTTAAATCTACGGAAAATCGCTTTGTTATTCCTTATTGGCCACATCAGGCTGAATGTTCAATTTACGCATAATGCGCTGAAAAGCAGCGCGTGTAATTCCACACAGTTCAGCCGCACGAGAGATATTGCCGTTTGTTTTTTGCAGGGCATTCTGAATGTACTGGCGTTGAAACGTTTCGATGGCCTGGCGTTTTCCTTCTTCATAGGAGGTTATTTCTGTGAACAACTCATCCGAGATGGGCAGGTCTTTGTTAAATCCCAGATGGGAAGGAAGAATTTTATCTCCGCGGCAAACAATGAGCGCTCGCTGGATGGTATTTTCCAGCTCCCGTACGTTCCCTTTCCAGTGATGTGCTTTTAAGGCTTCGATGGTCGCTGGCGCCAGGAGCGGCCGCGGCCCTTGCTGGCCTAATAATTCATGCCAGGCGCGTTCTAAAAAGTATTCGGCCAGGGCAGGGATACACTGCGGCCGGTCATTTAGGCCGGGCAGCTCGATTCGTACCACCTGCAAACGATAATAGAGGTCTTCGCGAAATTTACCTTCCTTAACCAGTTGTTCCAGGTTACAGTTGCTGGCCGCAATCAAACGAAAATCAACCGGAATATCTTCA
The DNA here is from genome assembly GCF_056497305.1 of Caldithrix sp. Lineage (NCBI taxonomy): Bacteria > Pseudomonadati > Calditrichota > Calditrichia > Calditrichales > Calditrichaceae > Caldithrix > Caldithrix sp. The sequence goes on from NZ_JBSMDE010000086.1 coordinate 4,445, forward strand.
TTCCCGCCCAGGGGACGAATGACTTTTTCTTGCAAAACACGCAGCAGTTTTCCCTGAAACATTAGCGACATGGAAGCGACTTCATCTAAAAAGATCGTTCCGCCGTTTGCCTGTTCGAATAGGCCTTTAGAATCTTTGTAAGCTCCGGTAAAGGCTCCTTTTTTGTAACCAAACAGTTCCGATTCTAACAGAGTATCGGGCAGGGCAATGCAGTTGATGGCTAAAAAAGGTTTATCTTTGAACGGGCTGCGGTTGTGAATCTCATGGGCGATCAATTCCTTTCCGGTGCCGCTGGCTCCTTCGATTAACACAGGCACACGACTGGGCGCCACCTGTTCAACCAGTTCCAGCACCTGTCGCATTCGGGGATCAATGGCGATTAACGTCTGGCTTTTGTATTTGTCCAGCCGTTGCTGAGCCTGACGCCTGGACAAAATTCTGTAGCCGGCGCGTTTCACATAGGACAAAATTTCTTCATTGTCAAATGGTTTGGTAATAAAGTGCGATGCCCCGTTTTGCAGGCAGGAAACCGCTAATTCGATGGTTCCATAACCTGTGATCAATACAACCTCTATATCCATCCATCGACTGGTAATCTCTTTTAACAAATCGACTCCGGACATGCCGGCCATTTTCAGGTCGGTGAAGACAATATCATAATGTTCTTTTTGTAAGAGCGTTAATGCCTCTTCTGCCGAAGAACTTACATCCACCTCGCAGCCAAGTGTAGCGATAAGCCGTTTTAAACCTCTGCGCACGTCGATCTGATCATCGACCACCAGGATGCGAAGATCGCCAAAATCAAAGATAGAGCTGACTGGTGTCTGATTCATGTGTAAAAATCCTTTCAGGTTTTGGATCCTTTTCTAAAATAGCGAACATGCCTTTTTTTAAAGGATTAGCTCAGGTTCCCAAATTTAGCGCGCATCATAAAATCTCCTGGTTGACTGCCAGTTTGGTCCGGGTCGGGGAATAGGGCAGGCGAATCCGGAAAATCGTTTTGCCGGGTTCACTCTGTTTGAGAAAAATGTCCCCGCCGTGAGCATTTACAATGCGTTTGGCAGTGGACAGGCCCAGACCTGTTCCCCCTGTGCTTTTGGTGGTAAAGAACGGTTCAAAAATTTCGGCCTTATTCTTGGCATTAATACCATTGCCATTGTCCTCAATATCGATTATTAAGGCCCTGTGTTTTGAATCTTCGAAAGTACTTACGCGAACGACGCCCCGGTTTTCCGGTACAGCTTGAATGGCGTTCAGAATGACATTGACCAACACTTGCTGAATTTGCGTAGCGTCCCCTAAAATAAGGGGGTGGCTGACCTGGAACGTCTTTAGAATTTCAATTTTTTTGTTTTTAGAGATAGGATGTAAAAAATGAACCACATTTTCGATTATTTGATGCACATTGATTTTCTGGATATTGGGCTGTGGCGTTCGGGCATAATCCAGCAATTGCTTAATAATACGCTGGCAGGTGTGCGTATTGCGCTTGATGACATCGACGTGTTCATGAAAGGGAGAATCTTTTTCCAGTTCTGTTTCCATCATTTGATTGTACATGGAGATAGCGGCTAATGGGCTGTTCATTTCGTGTGCGACCACGGCCGCCGTTTTACCCAATACGGCCAGCCGTTCCTGATGGGCCTGTCGTTCATTCATTTTTTCGCGTTCGGTGATGTCCCGGGCTACCAGTACTTTGCCGGAAGAGCCATCAATCGCCGGCAGTTGAGTGGCAATGACTTCGTAAATGGAGTCATGGATGGTAAGCACACAGGAGGTTTTCAGGGAGGTATCCAGTAAACATTTTAGACATTCGCTATGCTGCGTTTCTCCATGGTCGCATTTACGTATGAAGAGTTCAGGATCGGAACTTTGCAACAGCTCAACAAAAGGCATGGCAGCCTGATTGTGCAAAACGATTTCATTTTTATTGTTAAGGAGAATTAAACCATCGGTCATAGAATGTACCACGGTGTTCAGTCGATCATGCTGAACACGCAATTCCTGCTCTCGTTTGCGTAAGTCCTGAGCCGTTTGTTTTAAGCGCGTGGTGTGAACTTCGATGGCCTGGGCCATGGTGTTAAACGATCGGGCCAGATTACCGATCTCGTCTTCAGAATCAATGTCTACTCTGGCAGAGAAATCGCCGTCTTTAATGCGGAATGCCATGGCTTGTAATTCGCTCAGCGGACGAATGACAAATTGCACAGGAAAAAACAAGAGCAGCAGGGTACTAATGGCCACCACCAGAGCAACGCCCAGAAGGTTGCCTTCCAGAATTTCAATGGGTTTTAAAGCGTCACGGGCATTCAATTCAATTAAAATATTCCAGCCAGCGCTTTGCAGGGGATAGCTCTGTCCAAACATATCTTTGCCGTTCTTGCAAATGTGACGGCCATGATGTAGCGATGGACCTTCTCTTTGACTGGTTTCAATAAACTTCAGGCCCAGACCATCCGCAGGACTGGGATGATTATGCGCTGGCGCGTTGTGTTCAAAATACCAGAACGGGACTTCTAATTGACTGCCCCGTTGATCGAAAAAGGTTAATGATTTTTTGATAGAACTGCCCACTTTAGCCTGATCATATTCGCGGGCCAGGTTCTGAATGACTTGCTGCAGATTAATCAGACAGACAAGATAGCCTATTTTTTGCTTGCGTTTGATATCCCAGAGCGGCGTAATGATGGCTGCTGCCGGAAACGTCCGCTGGCTGTCCGGAGGCAGAATTGCGCTAAATTGTGTTTGTTCTAACTGTTCCGGAAAGTGGAAGTATTGATTTAAGCGGGTAGGCTCGGGAAGAACGCCTACCAGCCGCTGTTGATGTAAATTTAAAACCTGCAAATCAAAAAATTCTTTAATCAGCGGCAATTTGTTGCGTTTTAAATGATTTTTTAGCCGATTTTGCGAGGTTTGCCATATTGAAGCGTTACGAGTTGTGGAGGTCAGAATTTCTGTTTGTGTGCGGATAAAACCATCTGAGGCGAAATCTTCGGCGCGCCGCGCCAGGGTTTCTAACTTTTTTTCGAAAATGGCGCCCTGGGCCAATGATTCGCTTTGCAGGCGGGAGATAATCTCTTTATCCAGTGAATTGTAAACGGAATGAACAATGAAATAGCCTCCTGCGCCAAAGACAATTAAATACAGGGCTACAAAACTTAATGGCAACTTAAATTTGATAGGAATTCTGGCTAATGGATCTTTTTTGAGCCAGCGCATGGCTGCACCTTATTTTAGTTAAACCTTTCGCAACTCTAATTTCAGCAGGTTGCAGGCCAAAATCAAAAATAATTTTGTAGTGGTTTGGTAATCATTGCAGGCGTTTTTCCGAGTGTCAATTAGAATTCCCGCTTCGCTCCACTCAGAAAGACAGGCGGTGCAGTCATTCCCGCGTAAGCGGGAATCCCCTCCACCTTTCCACGTCATTCCCGCGCAAGCGGGAATCCCTTTTACCTTTGCACGTCATTCCTGCGCAAGCAGGAATCCCTACCAAACGGTCATTGTCGTTCTGAGTCCCGATTCATCAGGAAGAAGAATCCCCTGTAAGCGCAAGTAGGGGCGAAGGATTTCCCAGAAGGTTTGCCCCCGGTCGAATGATCCGCTTGTGCAAGCGAGAATTTAGCAAATGGAAAAAACGGTGTCGGAAATCCTTAGCCCTTACAAACAGGTTGGTGGTAGGTTGTGGTTGTCATTCTGAGCGTAGCGAAGAATCCCTTCCAAACTGGAAATGTCATTCTGAGCGCAGCGAAGAATCCCCTGCAAGCAATGGGAAGGATTCTTCACTCCGTCCCGATTCTCGGGACTCCGTTCAGAATGACAGGGAAGCGAGCATTGTCATTCTGATCCCGCCCAGGCGGGAGAAGAATCCCCTGCAAGCAATGGGAAGGATTCTTCACTCCGTCCCGATTTTCGGGACTCCACTCAGAATGACAGGGAAGGGTGGAAGGGATTCTTCACTCCGTCCCGATTCTCGGGACTCCACTCAGAATGACAGGCAAACAACAGAAGGGATTTCCTGGGCTGGCCTTCACTCCGTTCAGAATGACAGATGATGCAGTCATTCCCGCGCAAGCGGGAATCCCATTCATCATGTTGGGGATTCCGGCTCTCACTGCGCTCGGCCGGAATGACTGTCGGTGTGAGCGCAGGGCTAAAGCCTGCGCCCACCAATACCCGGCGATCCATCCGTTTGAAAGGATGGGATTACCGTAATTCGGAGAGTAGTACGTCAACATGATAGGGAGGCAACCGTGAATGTTTGTTTGGGCGTGTGTTGAATGGGAAAATGGCGTTAAACGCCCAGGGTTGGGCATGATTTGGTATTCGTCCAATGTTATATTATCAAAATGGTCGGAAATGGCCAATCAACATTTATTACAAATTTCGCCATGTGCATGGGATTTTTGTGATTGAATCAAATGAAAATGATGGTGGCGGTATACGTCGCCCCTACCGTTTTGTGGCCTGTACGGCCTGGATGATCTGCTTGTAACCTGTGCAACGACAAAGATTGCCGGCAATGGCCTCTTTAATCTCTTCTTCATTGGGATGTGGATTCTCCTGCAGCAGGGCGTAGGCGGACATCAGCATGCCGGGCGTGCAAAATCCACACTGCACGGCCCCATATTTTAGAAAATTGCTTTGCAGAGGATGTAAGGTTTGGCCCCTGGCCAGACCTTCAACCGTAAGAATTTCAGCTCCCTCAACCTGAGGCGCTAAAATGAGGCAACTGTTCACAGCCTGACCGTTCATGACCACCGTACACGCTCCACATTCGCCTATGGAGCAACCTTCCTTGGTGCCGGTAAGGCCCAGGTCTTCCCTTAGAATGTCCAGTAAACGTTTATTGGCTTTGGTCTGTAAATGAACCGTTTTTCCATTGACCGTAAATCTGATGTTTACTTGCAAAATCCTATCCCTCTACTTTAAATCATCTCAGGAAACATTTAATGTTAACTGGTAGAGCAGGGCGTACATAGCCTGCTGCACAACCGGTAGTTTGTAAGCCGATGACCAGCGTAAACCCGTTACCGACAAAATTTGCTTGCCCAGTTCAATGGCTGTCGCTTTTAAAATCCCTGGTTCAGGTCGCTGGCCGATCAACATCTGTTCTATATGCGGGAAGCGTTTTCCAATGGGCGTTACTGCTCCAGAAGCCACGCGGGCATCCTCAATCACTTCGTTTTGCACCTTCAGTAAAACGGCTAAGGTGATGCGACTGATGGCCACGCCCCGTCTGCGTCCCAATTTATAAAAGGAACCGGAATAGCCGTCGGCCATTTCAGGCAAAACAATGGTGGTCACCATCTCATCCGCATTCAACTGTGTGCGGTAAGGCTTGAGCAGAAATTCCGCAAGGGGCAGGTCTCTTTTGCCTTTTAAAGATTGAATGACAACCCGCGCATCGTAAACCAGCAAAGGCGGGACAGAATCGGCACAGGGCGCATTGTTTACAAAGTTGCCGGCCAGAGTGGCCCGGTTGCGAATTTGCACGCTACCGATTTTGGAAGCCGCTTCAGCCAAAAGAGGGTAGTTCTGTCGAATAGCCGAATGACGAGCCAGCTCGGAGAAGGTTACCCCCGCGCCAATGTGTAATTCATGATCATGCGACTCAATCGATTTTAATGCCTGCAGTGAAGAAATATCAACTAAAACCTTAATATCTTTAAAGCGTCTGGATTGAATATGAAAACCGGGGATGATGTCGGTTCCGCCGGCCAGGAGTCTGACCTGCGTTTGGTGAGCGGCTAAATATTCAAGCGTTTCTTGCACATTGCGAGGTCTAAAAAATTCAATTTCAGGAATCATCAGGCGCTACCTCGTTTGGATTTGGGGTACAGCTTTTGTTTGAGTAAAATTTCTTCCAGATTTAAAGGCAGATGGAAAAAACGCTGGCCTGTGGCATTGCGTACGGCATTGGCGATGGCCGCTGCCGTGAGTTCCAGGGTTGGCTCGCCCAACGATTTGGCTCCCCAGGCTCCGTGGGGATCTTTGCCCTCGACAAAAATGGGAACGATCTCTCCCACGTCCTTGCTGGTAGGAATCAAATACTGATCAAAATTCAATTCTCGAATAAAGCCCTGATCGACGCTGATTTCTTCCCACAAACCATAGCCAGCGCCCTGGGTTACTCCGCCGTAAACCTGGCCCTGAGCGCCTAACAGATTGATCACCGTTCCCGGGTCGTGCACGGCCACAACGCGTTCCACAAATACCTGTCCGCTGATCATGTTAACCGTCACCTCAGCCACCTGGCAACCGTAAACATAGGTAAAGTAGGCCGGCCCCTGGCCCACTTCTTCGTCCCAGTGCACTTTGGGTCCCGCGTACCAGCCGATGGCCGAAAGATTGACGCCCTGAGCGTAAGCCAATTGACAGACTTCCTTAAAAGGCAGCTTTAAATCGGGCTGTTCTTTAACCCAAACCTGATGATGCTTAAAAACGAAAGTGCTGTTCGCCGGAAGTTGCCATTTTTCCTGAAGCACCTTTTCCAGTCGTTTGCGAATAATCAGGGCCGCATCTCTGGTAGCGCCTCCGCCCATCAAGGTAGAACGCGAAGCAACGGTAGGCCCGCTGTCGCCCACATGGTGCGTGTCCTGATCAAGATAGAAAATATCCTGCGGATCAATGCCCAGGACTTCTGCAGCAATGATGGCGTAAGTCGTACGCAGGCCCTGTCCGTTTTCGGCCAGGCCGGAGAGCAGCAAAGCTGAACCATCTTGCTGTAAAAGCAGGTAAGCCGCGGCCGCATCAATGCCCTCGGCGCCCAGAGAACAGCCGCGAAAACTGACCGCCAGCCCGATTCCCCTGCGTAAATGTTCCTGGGGTTTGAGTAGTTCTTCAGGCGACAAAATGAGCTGCGATGGATTGCCCGTAGTCTGCATGGAAATCATGGGCGCCAGGCGCTTTTCCTGACGAGCGTAGCTTTCCCATTTTCGGGCAAAATCCGTTTTTTGCACCGCTGTCTTCAGAACGTTTAACAGATTGACATCGTGATCGACCAGCTTGTGTCCGGTAGCCGTAACCGACCCTTTGCGCAGGCCGTTGATCTGTCGGATTTCATCCGGGCGCAGATTCAGGCGCACGGCGATTTCGTCCATGATCGATTCCTGAGCAAAAATGGGCTGCGGAGAGCCAAAACCGCGCATGGCTCCAGTGTAAGGATTATTGGTGTAAACGCCGCGCACATCGGTCCACACGTGTTCGATTTCGTAAGGGCCGGTGGCCTGAACAACGGTTCGCCAGGTGACGAAGGGCGTCATCGAAGCATAGGCCCCGCCGTCGGCCAGCACATCGATTTGCATGGCCTTTATCTTGCCCTGGCGCGTAAATCCGACTTTGTATTTTAAGATGTAAGCGTGCCGTTTGTACGATTCCAGAATTGAATCTTCGCGCGTGTAACGGATTTTGACCGGTCGTCCACTTTTCAGTGCGCCAATCGCTGCCCGGGCGGCCAGAATGTTCATGATGTCATCTTTACCTCCAAACGATCCGCCCAATTCCGCCTGTTGAATGCGCACTCTGGCCAGAGGCCAGCCCAAAACCTGGGCAACAACCTTGCGCGTGGTAAAGGGATTTTGAATACTGCCAATGATGTGCAGCCCTTTGTTGCCTTCGCGGGGCAGGGCAATGACGGCTTCCGGTTCAATGTAAGCGTGTTCAATAAAGGGCGTGGTGTAGGTTTGTTCCAGAATGTAATCGCTCTCGGCAAATCCTTTTTCAATATTTCCCTTTCTGACCCGGTGGTGGACGATCAGATTGGAGCCCTGTTCGGGATGAATCAGGGGCGCGTCCGCTTCCAGCGCTTTTTGCGGATCGGTGAGCAGCGGCAGAGGGTCATATTCTACGTTAATGCGTTGGCGGATTTTGAGCAAGGCCTCTTCGTCCGGGCCCAACAGCATGGCCAGCACATCGCCCGGGGTAACGACTTTGTCGTAGCAAAAGATCGGTTGATCTTGTTTGATGGGCCCCACTTTTTTAGCGCCAGGGATGTCGGTGTGATCGCAGATAGCCACCAGCGCCGGATCGTCGGCAATGGCTGTGTAATCAATCGATTTAATTCGGGCATGGGCCGCCGGAATGCGCACCATGACGCCGTACAACTGGCCGGGAAAACGATAATCGTCGGCAAATCGGGCCTGACCGGTTACCTTTTCCAGACCATCGTTACGAATCACCGCTTTACCGACCACTGAAAAATCGCGTTTCATTGCATTTCCTGATTTTTAAAATGTGTCTGGCTTTTAATTTAACAATTCCTGAACGTTCTGTAAAATTTTTAATCCTTTTTGAATCGTTCATACAACCGCTTTCCCTGAATTCGGATGTTCTGCAAAATTCTTGAAAGATCGGGCCTCAGGAGCTTGCCGTCCAATAGGAGCGGCCGACCTTCCTGAAACACGGCCTGGGGCGTACTCTCGGTCAGGCCATAAATGATGTGCCCCAGGGCGTTTTCCGGAGTGAGCGGCGTGGGCGGCGCGTAGTTCCAGAGCACAAAATCCGCCCGATCGCCTTGCTGCAAAGCTGGAAAATCCGGGAAGTAACGACGCACAAAGCGCACCTGATCGGTAATTATCTTCTGCACAAAGGCAAAGGCCTCTTCAAACGCATTGTTCTGAAAACGGTGGAGCAGAAAGAGTTGTTTGAGTGAACGGCCCACATTGGCGTGCATGCCATCGGTGCCGGCCAGAATGGGAATTTCGAGCGGAAGGGCGCTGTAACGGGGCAAACCAACGCTGTTGTTCAGATTGGAATCGGGGTTGTACACCAGAGCCGCGCCCGAAGAGGCGATGATCTCGTAATCCTCTGCTGAAAGGTGCACGCCGTGAATGAGCAGGGAGCGATCGTTCAACAAATGAAAATCGGTCAACCTCTGGGCAATGGATTTTTTAAATCTTTCCTGATTTAACTGCACATCGGCCAAATCTTCTGCCACATGGATGTGAATGCCGCTTTGAACGGAGGCCAGGGCCCGGGCAATGTCTTGCAACATTTCATCGGGCAAAGTAAACAGAGCGTGCAGGCCAATCATGCCTTTGTTGTCGGCATTGGTAGCCTGCTCAATAAATTCCATATTCTCCTTAAGCGAAGCTCTGGCTGCCTGCGGCCCATTGCGGTCAGAGATTTCGAAAGACAATACCGAACGCAGGCCGAAATCGTTCAGAACGCGGGCAATGGTTAATAGACTGCCGCCAATGGCCGAAGGCGAAGCGTGGTGATCAAACAGGTAGGTGACGCCCCATTGCAGGCTCTCCATGGCAGCCATCATGGCGCAGGCCTCAACCATCTCCAGATCCAGAGCGCGGTCCAGTTTCCACCACAGATTTTCCAGAATTTCCACGAAATTGGTCATCGGGCCGTGAATGGGTAAACCTTTGGCCAGACGGGAATAGATGTGTTCGTGAAAATTGACCTGGGGCACGGTGAGCATGCGTCCGGCGGCGTCGATTTCATGGGCAGCGGTGACCGGTAAAAAGGCGCCCTCACCGCGTTCGGTGATCTGCTGAATGCGCCCATCGGAACATTCCAGATCGCCAAAGAACGGCTTGAACTGGTACTGCTCGTCCAGAGCGCAAATCCAGGCATTTCTGATGACGGTTCGCTGGGACACGTTTGTTTCTCCTTTGTTGGCTGTGTAACGTTTTCTACAGGGCGTTGGCCTGCCCCACTTGTATTGAATCCAAGGTCGTTTAGCCATCGGCAAACCACTGGCTTTTAACCGCGTTTTTCCGATGGCCAGTTCACTGCGCCCGTGAGGCTTCCGCCCGCTTTTAACAGGTTTGGTCTCCATCGGGCAAATAGCCGATGCTGAGGCATTGTTTCCCTGGCCTTAACTACGGGCAATGTATTGGCCTGCAGGCCGGGCCATCTGAAAGCGGGTTTTAAAATCCACGGCCAGTTGACCGCGCAAAAAAGTTTTAACCACCCGGGCCCTCAGTTCCAGGCCCTCAAAAGGCGTGTATCGGCCTTTGCTGTGCATGTCCTGAGAGCGAATGACATACCGGTTCCAGAGATTAATCAGGGCCATGTCGCTGTCTTTGCCGGGTTGCAGGGCGCCTTTTTGGGACAATCCGAAGAAATGGGCCACATTTTCTGAAAGCAATTGTACGGTCTGCTCCAGGTTCAGGCGTCCCTTTAAAAAGCCTTCGCTCAGTAAAAAGGAAACGCGGTGTTCTACACCTGGAATGCCTCCGTACACCTGCCAGAAATTCTCAGAAGTTTTTTCCTGTTCAGGATCGCAACCGGCGTGGTCGGTGGTCACAAAGTGTAGGCTGCCATCGGCCAGACCCTGCCAGAGCGCGGTCCGGTCTTCTGCAAATTTTACCGGCGGAGCGGTCTTCAGAAAATTTCGGATAGCCGGATTTTTAAAGTCTTCTTGCGTGAAAAACAGATAATGTGGGCAGGTCTCCGCGCTAAAAGCCAGGCCCTTTTCCCGGGCCTGCCGCACAATGTCCAGTCCCTGTCTGGAACTGAGATGCACAATGTGTACACGCGCCTGGCTTTCCTTGGCGATTTTGGACATCAGCGAGACGGCCTGGGCTTCGGCGGTTACATCTCTGGCGCGGCAATAGGAACGCCAGTCGTTTTCACCACGCGCCTGAAATTGACGACGTCGCGAGACGACGCGCTGTTTATCTTCAGCGTGTACGGCCAGAGGCGCTTCAAGTTCTGCCAGCCAGCGCGCAGCCTGCAACATCTGCTCAGCAGTCAAATCGCTAAAGGTGTCCATGCCAGAGATGAGGTAAGCCTTAAAGCCCACCACCCCAGCCTGAATCAGTTTCTCGATCTCGCTGCGCAGTTTGTGCGGTTGATTGAAGTCCAGCCCATTAATGCCGCCCCACAGGGCGTAATCGCAATAGGCGCGATTTTGCAAAGCCTGCCGTTTAATCTGCAAATTTTGAAATGAAGTAACCGGGGGGAGAGAAGTGCAGGGCATGTCAATCACCGTGGTCACTCCGCCCCAGAGCGCAGCCAGGCTTCCGTGTTCAAAATCTTCGCGGAATTCAAAACCGGGCGTGTCAAAATGCACATGAGGATCAATAGCGCCGGGCATCAGCAACAGAAAACGGCCATCAATTTCCGAAGGCGCCACAGGTTTTAATCGGGGCGCCAGATTGTGGATGAACGTCTGCCTTTTTTCCGGCGTGTCGATTTCAGTCCAGGGCACGGTCCGCTCAAGCAAGGGCCGGATTTCGCGAATTGTCTCATCGAAATGGATGTCGGCCAGTTGCAGGTCGTTCCCCCAGGCTGCCAGAAACACATTACGCAAGATGTTCAGCTTTTTGCTCATGGAGTCTGCCTCGTTGTTTGCCTTACCCATTGCCGGTTAACGCATTAATCGTTTGCAAGTCCCACGCGCTGGTTAAATTGGCGGATCATTTCGTCCCATTTGGTCACCACAGAAAAGCGTTCCTGCCAGTAATCTTCGTCGTACCACTGGGCGTTCAGCTCTTCCACCTCTTTTCCCTGTTGTTCAATCCAGGTAAAGTATTTTAAGTTGTGGATTCGTTTACGATCGTAATAGTCCAATTCTTTCATGTAATCGATGGTCTGCTTTTTAACAACGGTGTGCCAATCCAGGGCTGCCTGTTTCGTAGAGTAGGGGCCCCAGTTACGGTTCATCTCTTCCAGCCGGGAACGGTACAATTCTACGGAATCGGTAAAAATGGTGAAGATGATGTCGTTTTCGTTCATTTCGTAATATTTAGCCAGTTTAATGGAAGCCAGCAGGTTGGCGCAGGAAGAGATGCCCAGCAGCGGTAGTTTTTCAATGACCTCTTTTGCCACTCCCTGACGGGCCAGCCATTCCTGACCGGCCGGTTCATTGAACAGGCGAAGCAGGCGTAGCGCCTCTTCATCGTCAATGGCCGCCACCAGGTCCAGGTTTTTGATGTTGTGAATCCAGGGCACGTGTTTGTCGCCAATGCCTTCGATGCGATGACCGCCAAAGCCATTCATCAGCAGAGTGGGGCACTGCAGCGCCTCGGCGCCCAACACTTTGATCTGCGGAAAGGGTTGACGCAGATAATCGCCGGCGGCAATGGTGCCGGCCGAACCGGTGGCGCTGACAAAGCCGCTTAATCGCTGCCGCCCGCTTTTTTCTTTTTTAAAGACCTCCTGAATGGCGTAGCCGGTAACCTCGTAGTGCCAGATGGCGTTGCCAAACTGGTCGAACTGGTTTAGAATCAAATATTGATCGCTTTGCGCCGCCAGTTCATGGCATTTGTCGTAGATCTCTTTAACGTTGCTCTCACAGCCCGGGGTGGCGTAAACTTCGGCGCCTTTTTCCCGCAACCAGTCAAAGCGTTCCTGACTCATTTCCTCGGGCAAGATGGCCACCGAATGCACGGAGAGCAGGGCTGAGTTGAATACCCCGCCGCGGCAGTAATTGCCTGTGGAAGGCCAGACAGCCTTGTGGTATTCCGGATCAAATCGTCCGCTGACCAGGTAAGGCGCCAGGCAACCGTAGGTGGCGCCCACTTTGTGCGCTCCGGTAGGAAAGTACTTACCCACCATGCCAATGATCCTGGCTTTGACCCCGGTAATTTCCGGCGGCAATTCAAAGTAGTTGTAATTGCCTATTTTACCGGTTTGCGGATCGTTGCGCCAGTTGATGCGAAAGAGATTCAGAGGATGAAGCGCTTCCATGTCGATTTTGGCCAGTTCTTCCTGCACAGAAGCAGGAATGGTCTCCGGATGTTTGAGTTGCTCAAAGGTTGGCAGAATGATCTTTTTCTCACGGCACCGTTTAATCGTGCGTTGCAGATAGGTTTCATTTTGAACGTCCCAGTTCCAATCGTACATCGTAGTCTCCTAAGTTAATTTCACGCTTTGGCTAAGTGCTTTGGTGTCTTTTAAACCATTACCGGTAATCAGCAGCAGGGGATGATCGGCCGATTTTAGCTGTCCCCCGGCGATCAGTTTTAAGAAGGCGGCGAAGGTACTGGCTGCGGCCGGTTCGGCCAGCAATCCAAACTTGCGGGCCAGCAGAGCCTGGGCTTTTAAAATCTCCTGATCGGTGACGGCCAGAGCCATACCCCGGGTTAATTCAACCGCCCGGGCCGCCAGGAACAAATTGCGCGGCGCTCCGGCAGAAATGCTATCAGCAACGGTTTGGGCCGCCTTAAATCGGAAAACGCCTTTGTTTAAAAAGCGCACCAGCGCATCGCTGCCTGTAGCCTGCACGGCAATCAATTGCGGGTAGCGATCGATCCAACCCAATTCCAGCAATTCGTGCAATCCTTTAAACATACCGGAAATAATCACACCATCGCCCACGGGTACGATGATGGGATCGGGCAAAAGGCCTCCGGTTTGTAAAAAGAGATCAAAGGCCGCCGATTTTTTGCCTTCGATGGTTAGGGGATTAAAGGCCGTATTCCGGTTGTACCAGCCGTTCTGGGCACAGATTTCGATGGAGCGGTCAAAGGCCAGGTCGTAATCGCCGGGCACTTTGTGTACGTGCGCACCGTAGGCTTTGATCTGCAGCAGTTTAGCCTCCGGAATGGCTGCCGGAACCCAGATGCGGGCCTGCAATCCAGCCCGTGCGCAAATGCCGGCCAGAGAAGAACCGGCATTGCCGGTGGAGGCCGCGCCTATCTCCCTGATGCCCAATTGCAGGGCCTTTAAAACGACCAGAATGCTGGCCCGATCTTTAAAAGAAAAGGTGGGATTGCGCGTTTCGTCCAGCACGCTAAAGGTCTGCCCCTGGTACTCAAAGGTCAAAAGCTGTTTCTGGGGCAAAGCAAGATTCTCCAGCAGGCGGTTGTCCACCTGTTTTAATTGTAAAGTGCGCCCATTGTAATCGAGCGGCCAGAGTTGCGGGTAAAGAAAGGGTTTGCCCGGCGGCTGTTTTAAAAAGGCCTCCCGCTTATGGCGCAGGGCAAACGAAGCGTAATCGTACTTTACCTGCAAAACGCCTTTTAAAGGAGCGTTCTTTTTCGCCTGACCGCATTGCGGGCAAAGGTAGGTAAAGGAGCGTTCGATTTCTTCTGCTTCAAAGGTTTGCTGGCAAAGACTACACTGGTAAAAGTAATGTTTTCCCATTGCTTCGTCCGGATTACATGATCAAAGAGAGCAAGGCCTTCTGCACGTGCAAACGATTTTCCGCTTCCTGGTAAACCACAGAATGCGGCCCGTCAATGACCTCCGGCGTGACTTCTTTGCCGCGGTCTGCAGGCAAGGGGTGCATGTACAGCGAATGCGCTTTGGTCAGAGCCATGCGTTGGGCGTCGGCCACCCAACCCGGGTATTTTTCGATGAGTTTGAGACCTTTTTCTTCATCCTGGGTATGAACCAGAGGCCCCCAGGATTTGGGCACGACAATATCGGCGTCCTGAAAGGCGTCTTCCATCTTGTGGCTGATTTCAAAAGTGGCGCCAGCCTGTTCGGCATTTTTACGCGCCTGATCTACAATTTCGGGCATTAATTCAAATTCTGGCGGGTGGGCCAGAGTGACATTGATGCCGAAACGGGGCATCATCAAAATTAAACTTTGCGGCACGGACAATGGTCGAATGTAATTGGGCGCCGAAGTCCAGCTAACTCCCAACTTTAGGCCGCGCGTGTTTTCGCCAAAGTGTTCCATGATGGTAAAGTAGTCGGCTAATATTTGCGCCGGATGGTACACATCGCATTGCATGTTTACGATGGGCACCTTACTGTGTTCGCGCAGTTCATTTAAATAGCGATTTCCCTCGCCGTATGTGCAATAACGGACGGCAATGGCCTGCAGGTAAGAGGACAACACGCGGGCCGTGTCTTTAGCGCCTTCTCCGTGGGAAATTTGCATGGTGTTGGGTGCAAAGAAGATACTGTGGCCTCCCAATTGCGTCATGGCTGCTTCGAATGAGGTGCGCGTGCGTGTGGATGGATCGAAGAAAATCATGCCCAACGATTTGCCTTCCAGGGTTTTGTGGAATTTACCCTGTGCAAAATCGGTTTTTAACTGTTTGGCCAGCTCAAAAACGGTCTTTAATTCCTGAACCGTCCAGTCCTGTGTGCTGATGAAATGTTTGCCTTTTAATTTAGTTTCCATGGAATTCTCCTTCTATTGTTCACCGAGAAGAGTCGTCAATTCAAAAGGGAAGAGCGCGTAAAATTCTGCGGCCTTGTGTAGATCGTCCAGAGACAGGGCCTCGCGATCGGAGTGCGAGAGTTCCTCCTTACCAGGAGCAAAGCCAAACGTGGGGATGTGGTGCAAACCGGCCGTGGCCACGCCATTGGTCGAAAAACTCCAGACGCCCAGTTCGGCCTTTCCGTCAAGCACCTGCTTTGAGGTTTGAATGGCTGCGCGCAGCAGAGGATGATCTTCTTCCAAAAGCCAGGTGGGAAAATAGGCTTCCTGTTCAAAATCGGTTCCTTTCCAGCTTTTTCCCCGGTAAAGGGGGATACGTATTTCGGCTTTAAGATTTAAATTTTGGACGATGTGTTGCAACTGTTGCAAAACCGTTTCTTTGTCTTCGCCCAGGGTCATGCGCCGGTCAATGTGAATGCGGCAGTAATCCGGTACAGAACAGAGTGAGGGGCCCTTGCTGGCAATTTCACTGACGGTAATCGACCCTTTGCCCAGAGGCGGGTCCTCGGGCAATTGGGCATCCAGCTGCTCGATGCGGGCTACAATTTTGTTCATCAGGTAGATGGCGTTAATGCCCTGCTTATTGTGAGCGCCGTGCGCCGATTTGCCTCTGGTAGCCATCTCGATTTCCATGCGCCCTCGCTGGCCGCGGTAAATCTTCAAATCTGTGGGCTCGCCTAACAGAACAAAATCCGGTCGCAGTCCCTCCTTTTCAATCAGATGGCGCAAAGGGTAACCATCGCAATCTTCTTCCATGACAGAGCCAACAATGTACAGCGTAAAGGGCAACGGGTCTGCGCCCAAAACCTCTTTGATGACGCGTCCGGCTATCAGGTAACCTGCCATGGCTGGTTTTTCATCCACAGCGCCCCGACCGTAGATGGTTCCATCCACAATGCGTCCGGCAAAGGGAGGAAAGGGCCAGTTCTCTGTCTCGGTTACCTGTACAGTATCAATGTGCGCGTCGAACATGATTTTGGTCGGCCCATTGCCGATGCGTCCCACAATATTGCCCAGTCCGTCGACAAAAGCATCGTCAAAGGCATATTCCTGCATCTTTTGCCGGATAAATTCAACGATCTTTTTTTCCTGTCCGCTGTAACTACGAATTTGAATTAAGCTCTGTAAAACCCCTTCCAACTCGGAGCGATACGTAGCGATTCCGGAAAGTAATTTTTCTTTCATGGTTCCTCCAAACCTACGGCTCTCTTTCTTTTAAAGACAATGGTGGTGTAATTTACAAAAAAAATCCGATAACTGGAATGATTTGCAGAAGAAAAATGTAAATTTTTGCAGAAAGAAGGCCTTTTGCCTGGGGAGAGGACGACCGTTTACGGCAAACAGAGTGAGATTGTCAATGGTTAAAGACAGTAAATGGTCATTCCGGCCGAGCGCAGCGAGAGCCGGAATCCACTGCATTATGAAAGGGATTCCCGCTTACGCAGGAATGACATGGAAAGGTGAAGAGGATTCCCGCTTACGCGGGAATGACGTGGAAAGGTGAAGGGGATTCCTGTTTTAGTCCTCACCCCTGGCCCCTTCTCCCCGAGAATCGTGGCGAGGAGGAAAGTCAGCCGCTCATTGAAAGAAGCATACTTTCTACCTGCGTCTGAAGCTCAGGCCAGCCCATCCCTTAATTCTGCAAAAAATTCCTTTTAATATTTAACAAAAATTTTGTTAAATTAGCCTAAATAATAAAATCAACGCAAAGATTAAAATTATGGAAGAATGGATTAAAAACATTCGGGCAGCCCTGGCCGAAGACCTGGGTAGCGGCGACGTAACAACGGATTGCACCATAGCAGAGGAGCAGATAGTCGAGGCCCGGCTGATAGCCAAAGCGCCGGGCATCATTGCCGGACTGAAAGTGTTTAAAGCCTGCTTTTTGCAGTTAGATGAAACTATTACCATCGATTGTTTGTTTGAGGATGGACAGAGTGTAAACCCTGGAGACGAAATCGTCCGATTGCAGGGACGGGCGCGACCGATTTTAAGCGCTGAACGTGTGGCCCTCAATTTTTTGCAGCGCATGTCCGGCATTGCCACTTTAACGCGACAAATGGTGGAACAGATTCGCGGCACGCGGGCTAAAATTCTGGATACGCGCAAAACGGCCCCTGGATTAAGATATTTTGATAAATGGGCGGTTCGTCTTGGCGGCGGAGAAAATCACCGTTTTGGTCTGTACGACATGGTTTTGATTAAAGATAACCATATTGCCGCCTGCGGAGGCATTTCCAGAGCGGTGGAACGGGTGCGGGAATGTGACCGGCAAAATCGTCCCATTGAGGTGGAAGTTAAGAATCTGGAAGAATTAAAAGAAGCGCTCACTACCGGAGTAGATCGCATTTTACTGGACAATATGGACCTGGATACCATGAAACAGGCTGTAAAAATTTGCAATGGCAAAATTCCGCTGGAAGCTTCGGGTAATGTGACTCTGGAAACCGTGAAATCCATTGCCCAAACCGGGGTCGATTTCATCTCCGTGGGCAGCCTGACCCATTCCGTAAAAGCATTAGACCTGAGTTTAATTATTTGAGGTAAAACAGGAGGCAAAGTGAATTCCGAAGAGATTTATCAGGAGCTTTACAAAAAGCTACATAAACTCATGCCGGAGGCTGAAATTCGCCTGAAGGCCCAGCTGGCCGCTGAGATCAATCAATTAAAAAAGGAGCGGAATGCCGTCATCCTGGGGCACAATTACATGGAACCGGCGCTCTTTCATTCCATACCCGATTTTAAAGGCGACTCGCTGGAGCTGGCGCGTAAGGCGGCGGAAACCGATAAAGACATTATTGTTTTTTGCGGCGTGCGCTTTATGGCCGAAACCGCTAAAATTTTGAGTCCCGAAAAAACCGTGCTCTTACCGGCGGAAAAAGCTGGTTGTTCGCTGGCCGAAAGCATCACCGCCGAGGATGTCCGTCTGCTCAGGGAAAAATTTCCCGGCGTGCCGGTGGTTACCTATGTGAACACCTATGCCGATGTGAAGGCCGAAAGCGATGTGTGCTGTACTTCGGGTAATGCAAAAGCCGTGGTGGAGTCTTTAAACTCTGACACCGTCATCTTTCTACCGGATGAGTTTCTGGCCAGCAATGTGGCTAAAGAGACGGGCAAACACATCATTTTCCCGACCAAAATGAAAGATTGGCCCGTGGCCAAACCGGACCCCAATCTGGATTACCAGTTTATCGGCTGGCACGGGCGATGCGAGGTGCATGAGCTGTTCACTGTGGAAGATATCGAGACCGCCCGAAAACAGTTCCCCGATGTGGTTGTGCTGGCCCATCCGGAATGTTCTCCGGAAGTCACGGCACAGGCCGATTTTGCGGGCAGTACATCGGCCATGATTAAATATGTGGAAGAGCACGATGCGCCCCATTATCTGTTATTAACCGAGTGTTCCATGGGCGATAACATCATCGCTGCCCATCCGGAAAAAGAGATGTTGCGTCTTTGTACACACCGCTGTCCGCACATGGCCGAGATCACTCTGGAAGATACTCTGGAATCCCTGAAACAAACGCGCTACGTCATTGAAGTTCCGGAGGAGATCAGGGTGCGCGCCGAGCAGGCTGTGCGCAGGATGATTGAACTGACTTGAAGACCAAAAAGAAGCAGACCATGCAGAACACGCACAAAACAGAGGTTTTAATCCTGGGCGCCGGAATTTCTGGCGGCATCGCTGCCATTGAACTGGCCGACCAGGGCTTAGAGGTTACCCTGGTTCGCCACGGCTCCAGCGAAAATGCTACAGCGACCTACTACGCGCAGGGCGGCATTATTTACAAAGGAGAGGATGATGCGCCGGAAATGCTGGCCGAAGACATTCTGCGGGCCGGGGCCGGCCATAGTTTCCCACCTGCGGTACACAAAATTGCCACCGAAGGCCCCGGACTGGTCGAAAAAATCCTGATGGACAAATTGGCTATTGCCTTTGATCAGGATGAAAAAGGCCGTTATTTACTGGCCCGAGAAGGCGGCCATCGCATGGCGCGTATTGTGCATGTTCGCGATTCTACCGGGAAAACCATTCAACAGGCCATAAATCAGCGCATTGAAAAGCATCCACATATCCGTTTACTGGATAACCACACGGCCATTGATTTGTTAACCCCGGCTCACCATTCGCTTAATCGTCTGGCTGTTTACGAGCCCAATCGCTGTGCCGGCGCCTATCTGTACAATCAAAAGAGCAGACAGGTTGTCAAAGTGCTGGCAAAAAAGACCATTCTGGCCACGGGCGGTTTGGGGCAAATTTTTAAACGCACTACCAATCCCCCGGCTGCCCGCGGCGATGGCATTGCCATGGCTGACCGGGCCGGAGCGCGGATCGTCAATATGGAATTTATTCAGTTTCATCCAACCATTTTTTACCACGAATACAAACCAACTTTTTTGATTTCAGAAGCGGTGCGCGGAGCCGGTGCGCGACTGGTTGACGCCAATGGGCGGCCTTTTATGGAAAAATTTGCCCCCCAATGGCAGGACCTGGCGCCACGCGATCTGGTGGCTTGCAGTATTCACAAGCAAATGCTGCACGATGATGTGTCCCATGTCTACCTGGATATGAAATCGTATTTGCCGGCCTCTAAAATAAAACACGATTTCCCTTTCATCTACCAAAAATGTCTGGAATTTGGTGTGGATCCCACGAGAGATTTAATTCCAGTTGTCCCGGCTGCTCATTATTCTTGTGGAGGCATTCTGGTCGATGAGCACGGCCATTCCAACGTGGAGAATTTATACGCCATTGGTGAAGTGGCCTGCACGGGCGTACATGGAGCCAATCGTCTGGCCAGTACTTCACTGTTGGAAGGACTGGTCTGGGCTTACAGCGCGGCTCAGGACATTCTTAAAACCATTGGCCAAACGCCATATTTTCATGAGAACAGCATTCCGGAATGGGAAGATATCGGTGAATTTGAACCGGACCCGGCACTCATCAATCAGGATATGAGTTCTATCCGCAATATTATGTGGAATTACGTGGGATTGGTGCGCACAACACACCGTTTGCAACGCGCGCGGCGCGACCTGCGCAATCTGGAGAACGAAATCGAACGCTTTTATCGTGTCAGTAAATTGAGCGACGGCTTGATCGGCTTGCGCAATGCGGTGCGCACGGCGATTATCGTTACCGCTGCCGCCTGGGCCAACCGGCGCAGCATGGGCTGCCATTACAGAGAATAAAAGGAGGTATGCTGAAGATGAAGGCTTCAGGGAGTATTTTCCCGCCGTTTTAACAGTGGGAAAAGGAAAAAAGGTGGATCTTCGCCGCGTGGCGAAATAGGAAACCGTTTCAACGGTTTACATTTCCGCTATTTCATGCTGAAAGCATTTGATCCTTTTCGATCACGTGTATTTTTCCCTTTTCCGAGCATAAGTGGAATCTACGCTAAAACCGCATTCCCATTGTTCAACATAAATACCGAAATCCCATTGGTCGTGAATAGTGTTTCCAAAACTCGTGAGAAAATTTTCCACACAAGTTTTCCCCGTCTCCAGATTTTTATTCTGGGAGAGGAGGATCAAGAAGATGAGGGCAAACATTCTTTTCCTGTCCGGTTGCGCCAGCCAGACGGGCCTGTCCGGTTGCGCCAGCCAGACGGGCCTGTCCGGCTGCCACGGCCAGACGGGCCTGTCTCCGAGAATCGAGATTTCCGCTGCGCTACAACCTTCGGCTGGACAAGCCTATTTCCGGGATTCGGAGTTTTCGCTTGCATGGAAATAACATTTGTGTAGGTGTTAGGGCAAATCTGGAGCTGAAGCTCGAGTTACGCCT
>NZ_JBSMDE010000087.1:0-9237 GCF_056497305.1 Caldithrix sp.
TGGTAATATTCGTGTAACCGTTGATGAAAACGGGGATGTGAAGGGATATAACGACTACTATCCATTTGGACTACGCATGCCTGGGCGGTCAATGAACACGGCTCTGAATTATGCGCTGTACAAATACTCAAGTAAAGAACTGGATGAGGAAAATGGGATTAACTGGTATTATTTTGGGGCGAGATATTATGACCCATTGATTGGACGTTTTCTTTCAGTAGATCCATTAAATAATTTAGATTTAAGCAAAACACCTTATCATTATGGAAGTAACAATCCTATTACTCATATTGATATTGGAGGTTTAACTGATATTGAAATAAAAATTAAGAGGTTTCTAGAAACAAAGAATTCTACAATTGGTAGAATAGTAGTTAGTAATTCAGGAAATGATAATACCTTACATGGTTACACATTGGAATTGCCTTATAAAGATAATAAAAATAATATTAGTAGAATTAAAGCGGATATTTATGAGGCTAAATTGGATAAATCTAAAAAATTTGGTGAAGTAATAAGACTAAAAGATAAAAATGGACGAACTAATATATTAATTCATCAAGGTAATCAGCCGGCCGATACAGAAGGATGTATTTTACCAGGTACTTATTATAAAAGGGATTGGGTAGGTTATAGCAGAAAAATGAAGAAAAAAATTATAGATTATATAAAGAATATTATTAAAAAAGATAAAGAGAAAAAAGAAAAAACAAATATTATAGTAATTATTCAGGATCCTGATAAAAATAAAGAAACAAATAATGATAACAAAGATTTAAGGAGTTAAAATGAAAATTAAATATTTGATATTTATTTTTTTACAATTTACAATGTTATATTCACAATCAAAAAATAATGAGATTAAATTTCTTGAATTAATACAACAGTATAATAATAGAGATGGGGCTTCTGGTTATGATATTAGTTTTAAAATTTCTAAAATGTTGATTATTAATGATACTATTTTTTTTAAAATAATGAACGATCATAAAAATGTATTTTTAGATTGGTTGAATGAACTTCAGTATCAAACATTTACTGTATATGATTATGAAGACGATGTTGATAAAATTTTGTTAAAAACTATGCTTAATAAGCTTAAAGAACTTATGATAAATACTACAGAAAAATATTTAAATAGCTCTGAATATCAATTAATGGCTAAAAAGTTATATTTTGAATTAAAAAATATTAAAATACGATTTATTGAATAATTCGGAAAACATTATACTCAAAAATTATTTTTTTTAATAATATTAAGTTCTATTATTCCAAGGCTATTTTTGGATTTTACAGATGAAATTGAAATTGGACAGCATTTCAGACAATTCGTCCGATTACGCCGATGCGGCCAGGCGCACGGAATTCTTGCTTGCTCATCTACAGGGGCAGGATTAATCATAAAGTCGAGTGGCGGGGCCAATTTAAAAAACATGTAACGTCAAGCTCAAATTTTGATCATTGAGGTTGCAATATCGTATAAAATTTTAGATATTAAATTAATACAAAATGGAATAACTATGAACAGGCGAATTAAACACATTATCAAACTCTTTTCCTCGGATATTCAGCAAATTTTAGGAGGCAACTTAATTGCCCAATATTTATTCGGCTCCTATTCGCGGAAGCAGGCGGATGAATCCTCGGATATAGATATTCTTATTATCGTCAAACAATTTGATTTTACTTTAAGGGAAAAAGTAAGCGCCCTGGCCTCGGAATATTCCATAAAGTATGGCGTAAAGATTTCACCCATTTTAAAAAATATTGAGGTCTGGGAAAAAAATAGACAATACCGAACCATATTTTATCAAGAAATTGCTCGCGATGGTGTACGTTTATGTTAGAAAACGAATTGGTTGTTCTATCCGAATATCGATTAAATAAGGCCAAAAATTTATTAACCCAGTCACGACTTCTTTTAGAAAAACAAATGTACGACGGTAGTATTAATCGTTCCTATTATGCAATTTTTTTTGCCATTCGGTCTCTTTTAATTTTGCTTAAACTCGATAGCGCCAGGCACTCGGGAATTATCGCATTATTTGATAAATGTTTCATAAAAACCGGACTTATTGATAAAAAATTTAGTAAGATTGCACATACAGCATTTGATGCGCGTCAGGACTACGATTATGAAGATTTTAGCACGCCCTCGGAATCTGAGGCTATTTCATTATTCCAAAGTGCTGAAATATTCATAAATGAAATCGAAAGAATAAGAAAAAAAATCGTAGATAAAGAAATTACATTGCCAGGCCCCTGCTAATTAGAAGCAGCAGAAAATTCAGAAACTCTCAATCAAAAATGGCTTGGCGCTCTTTGAAAAATCGAGTTTTTAAATGTTTCAATCCTCGGTTTAAAATGAATGTGACCAATCTCGTGCGCATAATGAACGACGGGCAAAGCAACCACGATTTTTTGTGGATATTGCAGAATGAACAAAAGTGGCGCAGCGTGTTTGCCGCCTCGTCCGATTACGCCAATGCGGCCAAAAGTCTTGCATGTATTTTTAATTTAGAGGAACAAACCCTTTAATTGCCCAAAATGTTGTATTACGTTTTCGTTGGTTCTCATAATTTCATGTAAATTAAATGAGTTTAAACAAACTAAAAGAAGATATGCTTTTTTAAAAAAGAGAACATTGGATTTAAATTATGTTGATGCATTATAAAATTTTATTTACTTTCTGATTTAAGGTAAAAATGATCATAATATCAGATATGTGTAAAACTTTTATATTTAGCAGCCATGCTATTCAAAGGATGTTTGAGCGCGCAATTAGCAACTAAGCTGCTTTAACTGCCGTTCTGACCGGTGAAATCATAGCCGAATACCCTGACGATAAACCTTATCCAAGCTATCTGTTCTTTGCCAGAATTAAAGGGCGCCCAATTCATGTTGTTTGTGCTATAGATTCCTCCGCCGAATTATGTTATATTATAACGGTGTATGAACCGGATCCAAAGCTTTGGAAAGAAGATTTTAAAACGAGGAGGACATAATGAAATGTGTTATTTGCAAATCCGGAGATACGAAACCGGGTTTTGTTACGGTAACGTATCCATCCGGTGAAGTACATATTGACTTTTTAAATGAAGCTTGTAGATGATTAATTTTCGAAATTCTTTTTCCAGTTTTCTGGCAGTAGGTCTTCAAGCTGATCTTCAGGATAACCTGGCAAGATGGTAAATAATTTTCTTAAATAATTTTTTGGCTCAAGACCGTTAAGTTGGGCATTGGCCAATATGGTGTAAAAGATGGCTGCCCGTTTCGCCCCTTTATGACTACCCGCGAAGAGATAATTTTTTCTCCCCAGAGCAATCGGCCGAGCATGATTTTCAACCAGGTTGTTGTAAATCTCCAGGCGACCGTCTTCCACATATCGCCTTAAACGTAACCATAAACTCAAAGTGTAATCGATGGCCTGACCTATGGCACTCTTTGGCACCACCTCCGCTCTGTTCTTCAAAACCCATTGGTGCATTGCCTCAAGTTGGCGAATGGAATGCCTTTGCCTAAAATGGTATCGTTCTTCTGAGGTTAATCCTAATTCTTGTGCCTTTCTTTCTACCATATACAAATATCGGATGCGCTTTAACATCCAGGATGATCTCTTCTTGTCATTTTTCAATGCGTGTTCAAATTTGCGACGGGCATGAGCAAAACAGGCCAATTGAATCACATCTGACCTGCGGCCAACCTCGTTGTAACCAGCATAGCCATCGGTCTGCAAATAGCCTGTAAAATCTTTTAAAGTCTCTTTGGGAAAGTGAGCATGACGCCCAGGAATATCCCTTATTGTTACAGGACTAAAATAGGGCCAAAAGAAACCAATATGAGTTTTGCCTTTCTTCGTACTATCTAAAACAGGAATCGTGGTTTCATCAACCATCAGATAATTCTGGCTCAAGATACGCGCTCGTTGAACATTATAGATCGGCTCCAATTTTTCCGCAACCGCCTTAATCCAATCATTAAGTGTTAATTCTGCGATCTCCAGGCCTGAACGCTTTAGAATACTTCCTTCAAAACTTATAATCCCGCCACAGCGGGATGCGAAAATTTTTGTGCTGTATGAGAAAGTAAAAAGGTTGAGTTGTTTAATTGTTTAATGGCCCGTCCCCGAATATCGGGATTTCCGCTTGGCTCCAACCTTCGGCCGGATAAACCTGTCCGGCTGGCCAGACCTGTCAGGCTGCGTCTTGCCAGACTGGCGGGCCTGTCCGGTGGCCAGACGGGCCTGTCCGGTGGCCAGACGGGCATCTCCCCGAGGATCAGGATTTGGAATGACGCTCGGCACGAAGCCTCACTGATTGTCATTTAGACCTTATAAAAGTCTCGAGCTGAAGCTCGAGTTACATTGCGGCTTTGCTGCCTTAGGATCTTCAGCACAAAAATTTTAATCCGCTAATGCCCACCATTTAATTTAAAGGAAGCCCGCTAAAAAATCGCCCGTGATTTTTGGATGAAATACAGGCGGTTTTTCCGTTGTGCGAATTATTGCAGAATGCGGTCGATTAAAAAGGCGTAATCAAAGGCCACTTCTTTTAGATAATCGTAGCGGCCTGATGCGCCCATGTGTCCCGCGCCCATGTTCGTTTTTAAGAGCAGTAGATTGTCATCGGTTTTGGTAGCGCGTAATTTGGCCACCCACTTGGCCGGTTCCCAATAACTGACGCGTGGATCATTCAAACCGGCCGTAACCAGCATATTTGGATAATTCTGTGCTTTGACGTTATCGTAAGGAGAATACGATTTAATGTACCAGTAATATTCTTCCTGATTGGGATTGCCCCATTCATCGTATTCAATCACCGTTAAGGGCAGGGTTGGATCCAGCATGGTATTCAGTACATCTACAAACGGTACGTGGGCGATCACGGCCTTAAACAGGTCGGGACGCATGTTGGTTACGGCGCCCATGAGCAGGCCGCCCGCGCTGCCTCCGGCAATGGACAGTTTTTCTGGACTTGTAAAGCCTTCCTGAATCAGATATTCGGCACAGGCGATGAAGTCGGAAAAGGTGTTTTTCTTCTTTAACAATTTCCCGTCTTCATACCACTGACGTCCCAGGTCACCTCCACCGCGGATATGCGCAATAGCGTAAACAAAACCGCGATCCAGCAGACTAAAAATATTTGAAGAAAAATAGGGATCGCGCGGTACGCCGTAGGAACCGTAGCCGTACAAATAGGCCGGATTAGAACCATCCTTTTTCAGTCCTTTTTTGTAAACCAGAGAAATGGGTACCTTTACGCCGTCTTTGGCTGTGGCCCATAGGCGTTCCATCTGGTAGTTGGTAGGATCGTACCCTCCGAGTACTTCCTGTTTTTTCTTCAGCACCCGCGTTCTCGCCTCAAGATCGTAATCATAGATTGAACGCGGCGTAATGAGGGACTGGTAGGAAAAGCGCAGTATTTTGCTATTGTATTCCACATTGGAAACCAGAGAAACCGTGTAGAGCGGTTCCTCAAAGGCAATAAAGTGCGTTTCCATGTTTTTTACGTTTGTAACACGAATGCGTTTTAGCCCTTTATCGCGTAGCAGGATGACCAGAAAATCCCTGAACGGTTCTACACGTTCCAACATCACATCTGGATTGTGGGCAATAACCTGCTGCCAGTAGCGCGGTTGAATGCGATTGACCGGCGTGCGCATCAGTTTAAAATTGATGGCCTCTTTATTGGTTAAAATGTAAAAGAAGTCTCCCAGATGAACAAGGGAGTATTCCACCTTGTATTCCCTGGGCAAAAACACTTTGAATGGGGCAAGCGGCTGATCGGCCCTTAAAAACCGCTCTTCTGAGGTGACCTGACTGGAGAGGTTCATGAAGATGTACTTACCGCTTTTGCTGCGCCGCACGCTGATGAAGAATTTTTCATCTTTTTCATGATGCATCAGAACATCTTGGCTCGGGTCCTGTCCCAGTTGATGATGGTACAGCTTGAAAGGACGTTTTGCTGCGTCCAGCACCGTGTAAAAGAATGTTTGGTTATCATTGGCCCAGGCCAGTGTGTAATAGGTGTTCTCTATGCTTTCGTCAAAGAGCTTTCCGCTCTGTAGATCCTTGATGTAAATGGTGTAGGTTTCGTTTCCCGTGGTATCGACCGAATAGGCCAGGTAGCGGTGATCGGGGCTGACCTCGAAAACGCCGATTTCAAAAAATTTGTGCCCTCTGGCCAGTTCGTTCTCATCCAGGATGACTTCTTCCGCGGCTTTTAGGCTCCCTTTTTTGCGGCAGTGAATGGGGTATTGCAAGCCTTTTTTTGTCCGCGTGTAATAATAGTAATCCCCTTTTTTGACCGGTACAGAAATATCGGTTTCTTTGATGCGCGCTACCATTTCTTTGTACAATTTTCCCTGTAAAGCCCGGGTGTGGGCCATCATGGATTCGGTGTAGGCATTCTCCGCTTTCAGATATTCAATCACTTCCGGATTGGAACGATCCCGAAGCCAATGGTAATAATCTACTCGTACATCATTGAACATGGTATCTCTGTGGGCAATGCGTTTGGCAAGCGGCGGTTTGATTTTGTTTGACTGACAACTCATAAGAAGAGCCCCTATTAAAATCAACAGATTTAACATCTTGTAGTACATGGTTTACCTCCGACTAAATCATAAAAAGCGAATTTACAAAGATAGTTATTGTGAAGCAATCCTGCATTGCATTTTCAAAAATCCTTAGTAAATTCTTACAGAAGAGAGGAACGTCGGGCGCAAGCTCTCTTCTTCCGGAGGCGTTTCTCTTCGTTGAAAAAATGCATTTGCACAGCAGAAGACAAAGAAGGTAAAACACATTGTTTGCGTTCAAAAACCTGAAAACAATTAACTCCCGCCGACAACTGAGTCAGCTGTTGGGTAATAAAATGGGAGGGCGGAAAAAATTCTATTTTCTTTTCATAATTTTACTTTTTGGGTCGGCCTGTACGTCCAATCACTGGGCCGATCGTCTGGACTGGAAAGAGCTTTCGCTGTCCGATTTACCCGACTCCAGTGATTATCCTACAGCGCATGCGCTTGTTCTGCTCGACGAAGGACAGGTTTCCATCGAAGGGCAGGGAGAAATTAAACTTACGCGCTTCGACCGGCATCGCGTGATTCGTGTTTTAGACCGCGGCGGTCTGAGCTATTGCAATGTGGTTATTCCATATTTCCCGGGTAATTCCAGTGTGGATCAGATTAAAGCGCGCACCATCCATGGCGATGGCCGAATCAGCACCCTGAATCCGGATCAGATTTTTGATATTTTTCTCTACCCGGATTTTATTTTTTATGCCGATCAAAAAGCCAAGAAATTTACCTTCCCTGATGTGGAGCCCGGCGACATTCTGGAATACCGTTATCAGATACTGTACCAGAACCTTACCCTGTACCATAGCTGGAATTTCCAGGACTTTATTCCTGTACTGCGTTCCCGCTTTGAAATTCAGTTTCCTTCTTCCTGGAAATTGCGCCATAAGGTGTATCATTACCAGCTGGAACCGGACAGCGTTAAGCGTCCCAGTGGTTTTAAGACCATTTACAGATGGCAGGTTAAAGATATGCCGGCCCTGATCAAAGAACCGGCCATGCCGCCGCTGGCCGATGTGGCAGCCTATCTGTTGTTTGCTCCACTCGGTTTTGAAAGCTGGAAAGATGTGGCCAATTGGTATTTTGAACTGAGTAAGGATCGCCTTAAAGCCGATCGAAGCATCAGGGAGTTCGTTCGCCGATTGCTGACCAACACCAGCGATGAGAGGCAGCAGTTGCAAATCATCTACGAATGGGTTCGGGATCACATTCGCTACATTGCCATTGCCATCGGCATTGGCAGTTACCAGCCTCACTTTGCCAAACAAGTTTTTTTGAATCGTTACGGCGACTGCAAGGACATGGTCACATTGCTGTGCGCCATGGCTCAGGCTGCCGGATTGCAGGTTTACCCCATGTTGGTTTCCACCCGACAAAACGGGCAATTGGACACCAGTCTGGCCACTCCTTTTCGTTTTAACCACGTTATCGCTTTTTCACAATTAAAAGATGGCCAGACATTTTACCTGGATCCTACACACAAAGGGGCGCCTTTTGGTTTTTTGCCCTGGTATTTACGAAATGTGTACGGCCTGATCGTCCGCAAATATGATGACTATCGGTTGCAGAAGATTAGCGATATTGAAACCAGTAATCAAACGCGTGTTAGAGGACAGATTACCTTTCGAAAAGATGGATCGGCTGTCTCTACGCTGCAATTTTCCTTTTACGGCTCACCGGCCGCCCGCCTGAGGGCTGCCTTGCTGCCTGCCAATGTACCGGATCGCAAACGCTGGCTGGAGACCTTTTTGTGTCAGATGGATTGGCCGTTCCAGATTCAGACTTTTCGGTTTCAGGGACTGTACACTTTTTCAGACACGCTACGCTTTAATGTGCAGTTTGAGATGGGCCAGGCTCAGGAAGCGCAGCGGCCTTTGAGTTTTGTCCCCGGGCAGTTAATCGACCCCGATCTGTGGCAGTTGTTTCGTGCGGCTACGCGTGTGCATGCCATTCAATTCGGTTTTCCTTTTTCCAAAAGCCTGGAATTAAGGATTACCTTTCCGCAGACCTGGAACATGCGAATCCGCCCCCTGGCCCAGCAGGCGACCAGTGCCTTTGGCCGTTTTAACCTGACATGTACTACCGAACAAAGCAATGCCCTGAAATTAATCTATGGCTTTCAACTTTCGGAGCAGGAAATTCCGGCGGAACAATATTCAGCGTTTCAGTCCTTTCTTGATCGGGCGTATCGCTGTTTTGCCCAGCCGATCGTTTTTAGCCAGAAGGGCCAGCCGATTCGTTTTTAAAGAAAAAAGGGTTTTGGGCTTCTTTCTGATCAAACACAGAAAACGCTAAAAATACTCTTTTGTCAACTCTCTGTGCTCTCCGCGGTTGTTTAAATTCCCGCGCAGATGTTTTGGTTGCCTTGGGTGTTGTCCGGCCAAATTACCTTTTCACAGCGAAGCACGGAGCACAAAGACGCAGGTTCGTGATCTTTTG
The DNA here is from genome assembly GCF_056497305.1 of Caldithrix sp. NCBI lineage: Bacteria > Pseudomonadati > Calditrichota > Calditrichia > Calditrichales > Calditrichaceae > Caldithrix > Caldithrix sp. The sequence continues at coordinate 9,016 of NZ_JBSMDE010000087.1, forward strand.
CCTCTATTCAGCTTTTTTGTACATTATCTGGACTGTTAATTCGTTATTGATTATATGAGTTCAGTATAAAAACCACGAATTTCACGGATTAACACGAAGATATTTGATGTAATTTAAATAAAAACAATAGGCAAATTTAAATAAAATTCGATAATAATACCTTTTTAGAGTGGACTCTTATATTAAATTATATTAATATGAACAGTAAAAATTAATTCAGTT
>NZ_JBSMDE010000088.1:0-27187 GCF_056497305.1 Caldithrix sp.
TGTCATTCTGAGTCCCCGATTTATCGGGGGCGAAGAATCCCTCCAATTCGCAAACGCAACGTAACTCGTGCTTCAGTCCGCGACTTTGTAAGGGCTAAGCATTTAAGGTGGGTTTTTATTCTAAAACCCATCCCCCCGACCTCCTTCCCTTTAAAAAAAGGAAGGGGGAGTTTTAATCTTTGCTTTGTAAAATTTGATTTCTAAATGATCATCTACTAAATCGTTTGGGATTGCCCTGTAATTAGGCAGCTTAAAAATTTTCGAACGCTAAAATGCTAGATTTTTAATGTAAGTATTCTAAGCATAAGTAAATAAAATACAGCAACGATTTTGAGAATTGAAATGTTAACAATGGTTAAAAAATGAATTTTGTATTTTATTCACGGTTGCTTATATTTATTGAAATTGATTAATTATTAATCAAATTGGTTTTATGAATAAAATTTTGTTATTAGAAACAGAAGACAAAAAAAATGTACAGATTTTGAAAGAATTCTGTCAAAATCTATCACCTTTATTAAATATTAAAGGATTTTTAACTAATGAGCTAGAAAAAGAGCAACAATTGCAGGTTCAGCTGCTGTCACAAAAGTCAGTAAATTTCTTACTTAATTTGAAAGAAAGAGAAGAAAAAGTAAAAGAAAATTTACAAAGTCAGATTGAAAGGTTTATTTTTGAGCTTAGTGTGTTTGAAATGGTTGATATTTTTTTATTGGACAAATTAGGGGTACTGGAACCCTTCAGTCCGAGATTACGGCAGCAAATTATTACCGTTTTCCATTCGCGCATACCCGTAATTGCTTTGGCTCATCAGCGAGATATGAAAAAATTAGATTATCTATTGGAACACATTCCGGTTAAAATTCTAAAGTCGAACGAATTGAATGAGCAGGATATGTTTTCTAATTTGATCAGGGAATTGTATGACCTTTAAAAAACTGACACGCAAACAAATCGCAGAAATATTGAGCATTTTAGAAAAACGGTACAACGGGGCGCAAACAGCTCTTAAATTTAAAACACCTTTTCAGTTGTTGATCTCTACCATGCTGGCAGCCCAGAGTACCGACAAACGGGTAAATATCGTTACAGAACAATTGTTCAAAGACTACCCTGATGCCCACTCCATGCGTCAGATGAGCGAGCAAGAACTACAGGAATATATTAAAACGGTCGGATTGTACAAGGCCAAAGCCAGAAACATTTTGCAGGTCAGTCACATTCTGGACGAACAATACAATGGAGACATTCCAGCAACCAGAGAAGAATTGATGGCCTTGCCGGGCGTGGGCCGAAAAACGGCCAATGTAGTGTTAAGCATTGCTAAAGATGTTCCTGCTATTGCCGTTGACACACATGTGTTTCGTGTTAGCAATAGGATTGGCCTGGCGCAGGCCAGGGATGTATGGAATACCGAAAAACAATTGATGGAGAATATCCCGCGGAAAAAGTGGTCGCAGGCCCACCACTGGTTAATCTGGCACGGCCGGGAAATTTGCAAAGCGCGAAAACCCCTATGTGATTCCTGCCCCATTCGCCACTTATGTTTGTATTATTCCAAACAAAAGATCGAAAAATCATAGCATTGCAAAAAACAAGACCTCACCATTTTTGGATACCTGGTAGAGTGCAAGATCCTGGCATGGCGCTGGCCCCTGCCCTCTGCTAAAAACAAAACAGACGTCGCTATTTCAAATCCGTATTTAAAATCTGATCCAGTTGGTTGGCAAAATTTTCGCGGTCTTTGTGCGACAGTCTGGAAGGCCCGGAAGTGTTTAAACCGCTGCTCCTCAAATTATCCATGAAATTTCGCAAGGAGAGAAAGTATCCTATGTTTTCAGACGTGTAAAGTTGTCCTCTGGGATTAAGGGCCAGTCCTTGCTTCTCAATAATCCGGGCTGCCAAAGGAATATCTGCGGTAACCACCAGGTCTTCGGCGGTCATGTTTTGCACGATGTAGGCATCGGCCACATCTAAGCCTCCGGCAACCTGAATGAACTCCAAAAAAGGCGATTTGGGGAGTCGTAAAGGTTGATTGGCAACAAACAACGTTTTGATGTGAACGCGTTGTGCAGCCCGGACAATGATGTCCTTGATGGGACGAGGGCAGGCATCGGCGTCAACCCAGATTTGTGGTTTCTTGCTCATTTTTAAAAGGCGGTAATCAAAGCTACACCAATAAACGTAATGGAATGTGCAAATTTAATGTTCTTAGCGGATTTTAATTTTATACTTGGCTTTAATTTTTAGTTTCATCTTAAATTCCTTCTATTTAATAATCTGTCTGCAAAATCGTTAATCTTTTAATCCATTTCATTGATTCTCATCACAGGCCTCACGAATTGTGACCATGGTTACATTTTCGTTTGCGAGTGGCTAAACTTTAAGATTGGAATCATTTTTGAGCAAAAAGTTACATTCTTTTTTGAAAGCGCAGGGAGGAATGAACTTGGAAATGACAGAAAATTTCCTTACAATAAATAAGTAGTTTTATTTTGAGGGCAGATCGATGCGCAAATCTTTTTTATTGATGATAATAATGGCAACCTTGTTGGCCTGCAATACCCAACATTATGATGTAATCATTCATCATGCGACCATTGTAGATGGCAGCAGTGCGCCAGCTTACAATGCGGAGATAGCTATTCGAAAGGGCAAAATTGTAAAAATTGCCAGCAAAATTGCAGATACCGCTCCGGTTGAAATCGATGCTTCAGGGAAGGTGGTCAGTCCGGGGTTTATTGACATGCTTTCCTGGGCTTGCGGTCCCATTCTTTATGATGGGTCTGTTCCCAGTGTGGTTAGGCAGGGTATTACCACAGCCATCTTTGGTGAAGGCTGGTCGATGGGCCCCATTAATCAAAATGTGAAACGAGCGCTCAAACACTGGTGGCAGGAATATCATATTGATTACGGGTGGAACACCCTGCACGACTACTTGAAACGCGTTGAAGAAAGGGGCAGCGCCATTAACATTGCCTCTTACGTGGGAGCCACCACTTTGCGCCTTTACGTGATTGGTTTTGAAGATCGTCCGCCCAGCAGAGAGGAAATGCAAAAAATGAAAGAGCTGCTGCGCCATGAAATGGAAAATGGAGCACTGGGTCTGGCCAGCAGCCTGGTTTACGCGCCTGCCTTTTACGCCTCTACCGAGGAACTCATCGAGTTAGCTAAGGTCGCCGCTGAATATGGTGGAGTTTATGCCAGCCATATTCGCAGTGAAGGGGCACAGCTGATTCCGGCAGTCAGGGAATTTATTGAAATTTGCCGCAAGGCCCATATTGCCGGTGAATTGTATCATTTTAAAGCAGCCGGAAAAGAAAACTGGTCAAAGCTGGATAGCGCTATTGCCCTGATTCGTCAGGCTCAGGCAGAAGGATTGCGCATTACGGCTGACATCTATCCCTACCGGGCCGGAGCCACCGGTTTACGGGCTATGATTCCCCCATGGGCCAAAGAAGGCGGTGATTCTGCCATGGTGGCCCGCCTTAAAGACCGTGAGATTCGGCAAAAAATTAAAGCAGATATTCTGGAAAATTCCGGGGCCTGGGAGAATTTTTACATGTTAGCCGGCGGAGGTGCCAACATTCTTATCAGTTATTTGTCTCCCCGGAACAAACGTTTTCAGGGGTTAACCATTGAGGCATTGGCCAAACAGATAAATAAAGACGAATTGGAAGCGGTGTTTGATTTATTAATTTCTGAAAATGGCGGAGGCGGTGGAATCTATTTTCTAATGTCTGAAAAAAATATTGTTAAAAAGATGAAGTTGCCGTGGGTTTCGTTCTGTACCGATGAGGACGCCTATCGTCCGCAAGGCCTAATGGCTCAGAGACATCCGCATCCCAGGGCCTATGGCACTTTTCCACGCATTTTAGGAAAGTATGTCCGCCAGGAAGGCGTGTTAACATTGGAACAGGCAATCCACAAGATGAGTGGCTTACCTGCCAGGGTTTTAGGCCTGGCAGACCGAGGGGAGATAAAAATCGGCAAGGCCGCCGATGTGGTTATTTTTGATCCTGAAACCATACAAGATAAAGCGACCTATCTGCAGCCCCATCAATTTCCGGAAGGGATTGAATGGGTGTTGGTCAATGGAAAGGTAGTCGTCAAAAATGGAGATATATTAGACAATAAACCAGGACGTGCCCTGTTTAAAAAATGATGACAGAGCGATTTACAGTTGCCCCCTTAAAAATACGTCCGTTAAAAGATTTGTCCCATTAGCGTGCAAGAATGTACTACTGTCTGCTTTAGGGCGTAATGCATTGTAGATTATGTCTGCGAATAGCTGCGAAAAAGTCGAAATAAAAAATTGCCTTTTTGCTGCATTAAACGGTGCTGAGAATTCGTGTGTGCATTCTCCTTTTAAAAGTGTAAAGGGGAAGCTTCTGAATTCAATAATTTTAAAAAATAAAATTTGAACTTTTGTAAAAGTTGATCGTACAAAAAACCTATTAAAAATTGAACAGTGTATTAAAGGTTCAATTGAGTCAGACGAATATTGTGAGTGAAACGCATAGCTCCTCCTCCCAAAGGGTTGGTGTAAGAACTGCACCGACCCTTTTTTTTGCGCTTTATTCTTAAATTATCTAAAATATTGACCAGACTTTTGCAAATAAGAAAAACAGATCCAAGTATTGGTGATGAGAGATGTTTTTTATTCCAAAAATTTCTCATCTTACGTTGGAGTAGGATGCCCCTTATATTTAAAATTTGCAGAAGGCTAAAATTGACTATTAAAGGAGGGCAGGAACATGCTGCGTAATATGTTAATTCGCTTGTTTATTAATGCCGCGGCCCTGTGGTTCACCGATCTTCTATTTGATGGAATTTGGTTTGAGAGCACCGGAGCTCTGGTGGGCGCGGCCATTGTTTTTGGCATATTGAACACCTTCATTAAACCCGTTTTAATAATTTTTACCCTACCCATCAATCTACTTACCCTGGGTCTGTTTACGCTGATCATTAATGGCATAATTCTGGAGTTAACCGATTTTTTTGTGGACAGTTTTCATATTTCCGGTTTTGGGGTGGCCATCCTGGGAGCCATTGTCATCAGTATTGTAAGCGTAATTTTGCAATCTATTCTAAGGGAAGATTAATGGCCTGTTCATTTTACCTTAAATTCCCAGACCCCATCCCAGTCAGGTCCTGGAGGATTTAAGGAAAAAAAGTGACAGCGTTTAATGTACAACTCACTGGGGCCATCGGCTGGCACCAGGCGCAAACATTGCTCAAAAAATTCTCTGGCCAGGTCCCATTGCTGCAAACGGTAGGCGATCAATCCCTGATTAAACAAATCGAGCATTTCCATGAACTGGTCGGAATAGGTGGTTTCTATGGGACCGATCAGTTCGTACACCTGAACAGGTTTGGTTTTGCCCTTGACGCGGATTAAGTCTAATGGACGAAAAATAAAGTCGTCTTTAACCGCTTCGTAGGTAAAATTACTGACCATAATCTTGGTATTATAGGCTTTATTGGCCCCTTCTAACCGCGCGCCCAGGTTCACATGGTCGCCAATCACCGTGTAATCAAACACGGTTTCTGAGCCCATGTTTCCCACGATGACTTCGCCGGTGTTGATGCCGATTCTTGTCTTAAATAAAGGTTTATTTTGTTCCTGCCAGCGTTTGCACAATTTCTTTAGCTCCTGTTGCATTTCCAGAGCTGCCAGGCAGGCCGCTTTTTGATGGCCTTCGAAGTGTACGGGCACACCAAATTCCGCCATAACGGCATCGCCTTCAAATTTATCAATAATGCCATTGTGTTTAAGGATGCAATTAGTCATGGCTGTCAGATATTCATTTAACTGGTTAACCAGCTCGCCCGGAGGGAGTTGCTCGGAAAGGGTTGTAAAACCGGCAATATCAGAGAACAAAACCGTAACTTCCCGTTCTTCGCCTCCTAAGGCCAGTTTTTCCGGATGGGCAATAATTTCCTGAATTAATTTTTCCGGAACGTAATGAGAAAAAACGCCTTTTAGCATGCGCTTTTCTTGCTGGGCAAGAATGTATTGGTAAGTGACCTGGCTGATAAAGCTGAATAAAATGACCAGTACCGGTGTCACGACCGGTAACACGTGATGGCCTTTCGCAAAAAAAAGTAGCGCAGCGGTCAGGTACAAAGAAGACAGTAAAACAAAAAAGATCAGATTTAAAAACGTAGCATATTTGCGCACAATGATTAAAATAAAAAGCGCAAAGAAGACATTTAAAATAAAAATCAGCCAGGGATTGGCCTTGCTGATAAAGTTTTGATCCAGAATAGATTGCAAAGCGTTGGCATGGATTTCAACTCCTGGCATTTCAATGCGCGTTTTCTCGCCCTTGTCAGAAGTTTGTTGCAAAAATGGCGTGGGAAAATTATCGTGCAGCTCCGGCATGGTTGAGCCAATTAAAATGATTTTATTCTTAAGGTCCCCAGAATAGAGCAGGCCGGGGGGGATGCCGAGGGTGGAATCGCCCGGATCGTCAAAGGCATCGATATCGTATTCTTCAACCAGGTCCACCTCAGAATCATCCAGTATGTTGTCAAATGAAAAGTATGGAAAATGAAAAGCCGGGCCGTAAAAATTGATTAACATGTTGTTGTGATCGAACTTGGGAATATGAATGCCATTAAGCTGAACCAACGCTTTCTGATTAATGACATCAACATAGGAGCCTGTTTGATCTTTAAGAAAGAGCTGAGCCATTTTGACGGCAAACGAGAGTAGAGAGGTATCCTGTGTTTGCGCGATTAAAGGATACCGGCGATAAAAACCATCTACATCGGCCTGTAATGAGACAATGCCCCAATGATCCGGGTTGGCTTTGATGAATTTTTCGTAAGGGGGCAGAATTTCAACGGTGGAAATTTTCCCCTGTCGTTGTCTTATTTTGCCGGCTAAAACAACGTTGTCATATCTTTTTAGAACATGGGCCAGAGAATCGTCATTCTGTGGATTGTACCAATCTGGTTGATCAAAAATGACGTCCAGGCCGATTACGGCAACCCCAGCTTTTTCCAGGTTTTCGATGACATGGGCAAAGTAAGAACGCGGCCACGGCCAGCGGTACGGGGTAGAAAGATCAGATTGATCGTCGATAGCAATAATTACAATGGGCGAACCGGAAACAGGGAGAGCTCCTCTTAGCTGAAAGCGCAAATCCAGAAATTTTAGCTCAAGGGTCTGAAATATGCTGGAAAGGCTCAAGAAATAGGCGAGCAGAATCGAAATGAAAAACAGGGAAAAGATGACTCTTTTTTTGGGTTCCGGTTTTAGAATTTTCATGATTCAAAATCAAAAATAGAGTTCATACCTTGTGGAGAAGATGGAATCTTTGTAATTACGAAAATGGCCATAGTTGATGTAATCATAACGCAGATGTAGATTCCCCAATTTTTTTGTTCTTAAATAAAACCCAGCGCTGTAATTTTGCCTTTTGTAAGCGGTAGAAAGGGCAGAATTGTTAATGTTCTGAAAATTTCCACTGACAAAGGGTTTTAGCTGGCTGTGAGCGATGAAATTATTAATGGTCATCTCTAACCCCACGGCATAGCGTGTAATGTCATTGGTCGTTTTTACATCCAGGGCGCCAAATTCGCTGGCGCTCTTGGAATAGGAAAAGCGCGTAACCAGATTGTGTGGAAGTTGGTTTTTTAAGCCTACTGTAAAAAGATTGTACTGGGACTGGGAGATTTTGTAAACATCATCACGCAGAAAACGATTTACACTGGCAGAAATTGTGTTTTTAATGACTCCGGCATTGAATTGATAGGAACCGGAAAGCCCGATGGATTGAGTGGCATTATCTTCAGGCAAGAGAAGCGAATCATCCGGAGCAATGTCATTTTTACGGCTGTAGTTAATATAGGTTAACGACACAGAAGGCAGATTGCTCAAAGGCATTAAGGAGATCGAAGCGCCAATATCTGTGCTCGACGTTTTAGCCGAATCCTGAGATATATTGGTCTGATAAATATTGTAAAAGATATTCATGAAAATGCGATTGTCAAAAAAGCGCAGGTAATCATTAACAAAAATGCCCGAAAGGTCCTTTTGCAGGAATGGATTCCCAGGCGTGAAATAATCGGCGTCGATGTTTTTGTAAGACAACAGCAGGTTGTTATTAAAATAGTTCAAACGGGCATCCACATTAATGGCCAGGCGTGGCAAAGGGGCCAACCCGGGCGTGAGTGTTAAGAATCCGGGCTTGGTAAATAAATCCACTACACGTCGGGCCAGCTTTTTATCGGATTCACTCAATTCAAGTGTTGTGGCCAGAGTATCAAAATCGATTTCGCCTTCGGCATCCACATTTTTAATGCTGGCCTGGACGCTGCCGTGGACCTGAATACGGCGATTGTGGAAGTTTAGATCTAACGAACTACCCAGTACCAGGTATTGTTTAGGGTTCCCACCGTATTGAATGGAGTTCGGCACATCCTTGCCATTGACCAGGTTTAAGGCCCAGCTGACATGACTACCAAAGTTAAACTGAGGGCGAATGCTGCGAAAATCTTGTTTAAAGGTCCCGGGAAATAAAACCTTTTGAGGATCATCAGGGTCAGCGCTGCCCTCGATGGCGCGCATAGATTGGCCCTGGGTGTAGTCCAGGTTGAAGTATTTGCTAAACAGACCTACGCTCAGGCCACGGATGCGGCGCCCCTGTAAAACCAGCGGATCGTAATCAGGGAACACATCACCGCCCCACAAATACAGAAAATATCTGTAGGAAAACTGATATTTTAAACGGGCGGAGTAGATGTTCAATGGTTGTCGATCGGGGCTTTCGTTGGAATTTATCATCAATCGCGTGTCTAATTGAAATTTCTGGTAGCCCAAATTGAGGCGCAGGCCGCCGCGGGTGTAATTCAAGTTGTTCTGGGCAATGGTTTGAACACGATTGTCTAAAAACAGAGATCCTTTGTAGCTAAAGGCCTTGTTGTTTGAGGGAATATCGCTGATTCGGAACTGAAATTGTTTTTGTCCGACCAGAATGCCATCCGGGTTGTACACTTTAAAGCTGACCAGATGCTGGCCGCTGCGCACTGAGCCGGGCACAAAGGAGATGACATGGCCTTCCTGCTGCAGCCGGGCTGACTGATCGATGCCATCGATGGTAATGCGATAGGTCCAGTCCTGCGGGTTTTCGATGTCCAGCGGAATGGAAAAAGAGAGGAAGACTTCATCCGGGTCTAGAACTTCGTTCTCTTCAGGAGAAATCAGATTGACCTCGATCTTTGTAATAGATTGTTGCTGGCGGGCTGGTAAAATTTCTGTTTCGTAATACTGGGTGTATGGCGCGCCATCGGGAAAGGTTGTTAAGCGACCATTGCTTTCCTGCAGTGCAAAATAGTACTGCACTTTGCCAGGCGGTAGCTGATCGGTGGGTATTTCAGCAAAGTAGTTAAAGCCATCGCTTTTCATGGGCAGAGGTCGAAAATTAAATTGACCAAGCATTCGGTAGTACACAGTTGGAGGAAAGGCAGATGACTCTAACCCAAAAGGCTGAAGTTCCAGACGCAGCTTTTCTCCTTTTAGAACCGTTGATGGGGGCTGATGGTAAAAACTACCGGCCCAGAGCAAAGAGATCATTGAAAAAAAGATTAAAAGAAAAAATTTTCTGGCTTTCATAATGCCCCGCTATTTATTTTTTTTACGGAGTTTAAATTTTAACTGTTTAATATTGCCCTCGGCGTCCTCAAATTCTAAGCGGAATTCATCAGGATTTTCTTCTTTCTCTTCCATCATGGGTTTTTCGCCTTTTTTGGTTTTGCGCACAATGGGCTTGCTGTTTGGCGATTTTACAATACCGGTCATGCCCGCTTTTAACAGGGCTACCCCTCGCCCGTTGGAGATTTCGACCACGCCTTCCTCGCCAAAGTAATAGGTGGCTCCCTTGTATTGCTGTTGAACCCAAAATTTCGTTCCTTTAACCGAAGCGACAGAGGTAGGCGTGCTGACGCGGTAATCGCCTTTGTTTTTGAAAACACGATTAAAAATAGAACCCAATTCCAGAAAGATATTTTTACTCAACGACTTTTTCTTCTTTTTACCTTCAAAACGGCAAAAGGAATTGGCCTGAATGCGCACCACCCCGCCGTTATCAATAAATTTTACAATAGCGTAGCTTTTATTTTTAGTTAAAATCTTCTGGTTGTTGTAGATTTTTGTTCCACGGCGCGCCAGCTTCCCTTTTTTACTGTTTTCCGGTACTAAAAAAACTTTACCTTTTGCTTTGATTACAATGGCGATCGGTTCCCTGGCTGCCTGCAGGGGCCGGGAGGTTATGGTCAAGGCAATCGAAAGGGCTAATATTAAAAAGATGTACTTTTTCATAATCACTCCGGGTTAAGGTTCAGGGGCCTGAAATTCCAGGAGTTCAAAGGATTTCCCCCGATAGCCGTTCAGAATATTAAAGAATTGGCTAATGGAGATCTCTTCCCCATTGTAATGAATACGTTTTAAGGTGGAGCCTTTCAAATTTTCCTTAACTTCGCTAATCGAGGGACCCAGCATTTGCTCCAGAAACCGCCATAGTTCATCCTGAGCCAGCTGATCCTGTAAATTGGAACCTTGTTCTGGATTTACTAATTTGAATTGCCAGATTTCGCTGTCCAGGAACTCTTCGCCGGACGAGGTGGCGATAAACATGCGCACCAGCCAGTAATAGGTTTTATTGTATTCCAGAGGAATGGCATCTCCGGATTGGGGGTATTGAATACTAAGTTGAGACGTACGCTCTGAAGTCCAGTTGGGCTGGCTGTTAATGATATCGTCAGAAGAAGCCATCATGTCTTTTTTTTCGAAAACCATGACCTGATATTCAGAGCCGTTTCCGGTCCACTGGAAAAGAGGGTAGGTGCTGAAAATGGTCGGAACCTGTGAAGAGCCTACCGGAGCTCCGGGTGCCACAGGGTTTAAATAACTCGGATTGGTGGCCTTTAGTAATATTTTTTCTTCTTTGGCTAAAGGTAAACTTTGATCGAGTTGTTTTAACTCAATACTCAACAGATAGACCCCCACCGGCACTTTGCCGGAAGCCAGAATGTCCTGTTTGAGTGATTCCACTTCGGGACTCAGGTCGGTCTGGTCGAAATGGACTTCGGTGTTTTTGTCCTGACCAAAACGGTAAGAGCCGCTGGAAAGTGTAAGATTGGAGATAACATCGCTTTGAAAATCAGCGGGAATGTCAAAAGGTTTAGAGATGGCTTCCACCAGAAGTTGATTATCTTTAAACAGACGAATTTCAAAATAACAGCGGGGATATTCCTGATCTCTGTTCTTGGTAATGGTTAACTGAAACAGTTCTTCTGCAGTGCCAAAATTTTGGAAATCTATATCGGAAAGGTAAAGTGTTTGAATTTTTTCAGCATTTAAGATGGTCAGTTCAAGGGTAAAGTCATTGCTGATGTTCTGGGCAACTGCAGGGAATGCCAGGAAAACGAGGCCTGAAAACAGGCTGACTAAATGTTTGATCACATTCCCTCCTCAGATACAGTATCTTCTTTATTTAATTTGAAAATAATAAATTAAAGTCCTGTGTCAAGCAAAAATCGGAAAAACGCCCTACTTATTGATTTAAAACAAGTGAATTGATTCAATAATTCCGCTAACCAGACTGGTAAATTTTTCTTTTACGCGATTGGCTGTTTCCGTTACTTCGTTGTGTGAAAGTTTTTGATCGGTGATTCCGGTGGCGAAATTGGTAATACAGGAGATGCCGATAACTTTCATGCCGGCCTGTACGGCGGTGATTACCTCGGGCACGGTTGACATGCTGACTGCATCGCCTCCGAACTGGCGAATCATGCGCACTTCAGCCGCGGTTTCGTAGGAAGGCCCGGTGGTAACCCAAAGTACGCCGTGTTTCAGAGCAATGCCCCGCTCTAACGCTATCTGATCAATTACATCATAATACTGCCTGGTGTACACATCGGACATGTCCGGAAAGCGGGGCTGACCAAATTCCAGTGGCCCCCGCAAAGGATTCTGGAACAGGAAGTTAATGTGGTCTGTAATCAGCATCAAATCTCCGGGTTGCAAGCGCGGATTGGCAGAGCCGGCGGCGTTGGTGACAATTAACAACGGTACACCGAGCATTTGCATGATGCGCACGACAAATGAAACATCTTGAATGGAGTAGCCTTCGTAAAAATGGGTTCGGCCTTTTACAGCCAGGACGCGTACACCGGCATGTTTGCCAAAGACCAGCGCCCCTGCGTGTCCCTCCACGGTGGATCTGGGATAATGCGGAATGGAGGCCGTAGGAATTACCACCCGTTCATCCAGAGTATCGGCAAAAGGCCCCAGGCCGCTACCTAAAATAATGGCCAGCTGGGGCTGCATGTCGGTGAATTGTTTAATATATTCAACAGCTTCTGTTACTTTTTCTTTCAAGACCAACTCCCGTGTTTATTTAAATTCAATCCGAAAAGGCATTAAGGCCAGTGGCTTATTTTGCCATTCCGTTAACATCTTTTCAATCTGTCTGAACGAAACCAGGAAGCGATTTTTATTTTGCGAAACAAGCGCCGCCACATTACTGAAAATTTCATTAAATATGGATTTTTGTTTAGGATAATAGATCAAACGTACGGATTCCTCCTGAGGGATGTTCAGAATTTTTTTGGTTAGATCAATGGCTGTGTAAAAGGTTCCAAGGGTATCGACCAGGCCATTTTCAAACGCCTGGGCTCCGGTCCAGACACGACCACGGGCCAATTGTTCGGCCTGTTCAAAGGACATGTGGCGGGCATCGGCCACCTTTTGTACAAAATCGTGGTAAAAACGGGCAATGATTTTTTGGATGATGCTTTGTTCTTCTTTGCTCCAGGGACTTAAAACCGAAAACAGGTCTGCATTTTGACCCTTTTGCACTGCTTCTACATTCAGGCCCAGTTTTTGGTAAGTGCCATTAAAATTAAACTTACCGGCAAAAATACCGATCGAACCTACCAGGCTGTTTGGGTTAGCTACGATTGAATCTGCAGCCATGGCAATGTAATAGCCACCGGAAGCGCCCAGGTCGGAAATGGTGGCAATGACCGGTTTTTTCTTTTTGGCTTCCCGAATGGCCTGCCAGATGGCTGCCGAGGGGAGGGATGCTCCTCCCGGACTGTCAATCCTTAAAATAATAGCCTTAATGGATTTAGTGCGTGCGGCCCGCTGGAGGTCTTTAATGATGGTTTTGGCGCCTAACATTTTGCCTAAAAAGGGCATTTCGCTTTCCGAGCCGCCGTAAATGGTTCCGATGCAATTGATGACCGCGATGCGGCTTTTATTGCGAATTTTTAAAGAACTGATAGGCACCTGGGCGTAGGTGGTGGCCGACAGGCTCCGGATGTGTCGCTGCTTTTGCTTCAACTGTGAAGTTAGTTCTGTGTAATAGGCAAGACGATCGACCAGGCCCACCGTTTTAGCCTCTTTTGCCGAAAAGCCGCTTACCGTGTTAATCAGATGTTCAACTGTTGAACGCGAAATTTTTCTGCTTTGCTGAATGGTGTTTACAATGTCATCGTAATATTGGTCGATAACTTCTTGCAGAACCTGGCGGTGGAACGGGGACATGGCATTTCGCGTGTACACGTCCGGGGCGTTTTTGTATTCTGCAATCCGTAAAAACTGAGCCTGTACGCCAATTTTTTGGAAAAAGTCTTTGTAAAAGGTGACCTCGCTGCGCACACCGGTCAAAAACAGGCTGGCATCCGGAGGCATGATGATGGAATCGCAGGCACAGGCCAGGTAATAATCTCTGGTAAACGAAAAGTCAGCGCCCAGGTAAGCGTAAACTTTTTTTGAGCTCCGGGCCCGAAAGGTTTGCAGCATGGAATACATTTCTTGCAATTGAGCAAATCCGCCGTCAAAGAGTTCGGGCCGAATAATAACGGCTTCAATTCTTTTGTCAACTGCCGCTTTTTCTAAATTTTCGCGAAATTTCTTGAGGTCCAGAGGGCTTTTGCCCAGAGCTTCCTCCAGCGGGTCCGGGGCTAGGTAGTCGGGCATGGGCCCGCTTAAGGCGAATTCCAGAAACGCGTGCGCCGGAATATCGGGAGAAGTGTCGATGGCCAGGCTGAAAATGAGAAAAGCGCCCGAAACAATCAAAATCAGGCTAAGCAAAAGGGCTAAAAATACCTGAAAAAAAATCTTCATGTTTTATCCTCATTGTAAAGAGATCAAAACACCCGCAATGGTGGCGGTCATGAATGTAGCCAGGGTACCGCCTAAAACGGCTTTGAGACCGAATTTAGCCAGATCGCTGCGCCGGCGTGGCGCAATTCCTCCAATACCTCCGATCTGAATGGCAATGGATGAAAAGTTGGCAAATCCACACAAAGCGTAGGTGGAAATGATGATGGCTTTTTCACTTAAAATGTGTTGTGGGATGAGTTTGGAAAGATGCAGATAGGCAATAAACTCATTTAATACCACTTTTTCGCCGATTAAAGATCCCACGTTGATGGCGTCGTGCCAGGGCACGCCTATAATCCAGGCGATAGGGCTGAGCACATAGCCTAAAACCAGCTCAAGAGAAACGGGCTGACCGCCCTGAACAGTAATGCCCAACATGTTGGTAAAAACGCCTTCTAAAATCCAGTTGACCATGGCGATTAAGGCAATAAAGGCCAGTAACATGCCGGCCACGTTAAGCGCCAATTTTAAACCATCGGCTGCCCCGGTGGCGGCGGCTTCAATGACGTTAACCGAAGTACGTTCAATGGGCACCTTTACCTCGCCCATGGTTAGAGATTCTTCGCGTTCGGGCAGCAAAATCTTGGAGATAACAATGGTAGCCGGCGCGGCCATAATGCTGGCCGACAGCAGGTGTTTGGCGTAAAATAGCTGTTGTGCCGGATCGCTTCCTCCCAAAAGGCCGACATAAGCGGCCAGCACCCCGCCGGCAATGGTTGCCATACCGCCGATCATTAAGGTTAACAATTCGGATTTGGTCATGGGATCCACATAAGGGCGAACTACCAGCGGCGCTTCTGTTTGGCCAATAAACACATTAGCTGCTACCGAAATGGATTCGGCGCCGCTGACCTGTAGCGTTTTAGCCATAACCCAGGCCATGCCCTGTACAATCTTTTGCATGATGCCCAGATGGTAAAGCACGGACATCAATGAGGAAAAGAATATGATGGTGGGCAACACCTGAAAGGCGAAAACGACCCCAACGCCTTTTAATTTGAGTTCAGGTGGGAAGGCCTGCTCAAGGGTCGCCTGGTCAGCCAGGACCCCAAAGACAAAACGGGAACCTTCGTTGGTAAAGGAGATGATCTTAACAAAAAACTGTCCGATCCAGTTGAAAACGGTAGCGCCCCAGGGCGTAAGCAACACAAACATGGCAAATAAAATCTGCAATAAAATACCAAAAACAACCTGCTTCCAGTGAACATGTTTACGATCACCGGAAAAAAGAAAGGCAATGCCGATCAAAACAGACAGGCCTAAAATGCCAAACAGAATGTCCAGAATATGCGACAACATTTATTTCTCCTTTTCTTCCTCTTCTTCAGGCGGGTAAAAGCAATTACGACAACGGGCTTCGTAAATATCCGAAGCGCCTACTACAACCTTATCCTTTTGTTTAGTTTTTCGAAACGTATGGTTGGCGGGATTTCCACACACCACACAGATGGCGTGTGTTTTGGTAATGTATTCGGCCACAGCCAACAATTGCGGAATGGGTTCAAAAGGTTTACCACGGTAATCCTGATCGAGTCCGGCCACGATGACGCGCTTGCCCATGTTGGCCAGCTTTTGACAAATGTCCACTAAGGAATCATCAAAGAACTGGGCTTCATCAATGCCCACGACCTGCGCCTCCAGCGCTTTTTCCAGAATTTCCTGCGGTTTTTCAACTACAATGGATTTTATCTTTTGCTGATCATGGGAGACGATTTCGGTGGTGCTGTAGCGCGTGTCGATTTTAGGTTTAAAGATAGCCACTTTCTGGCGGGCAATCATCGCCCGGCGCAAGCGGCGGATTAATTCTTCGGTTTTTCCGCTAAACATGCTTCCGCAAATCACTTCAATCCATCCCGTGTGTCGATGAACCACATGCATCATAGTCGAATCAGGCCTCCAAATTTATTTTTTCTTGTTGCAATAACATCGAACGAATTTTAGTGGTCAAAATATCAATGGCTACCAGGTTTTTTCCGCCTCTGGGGATGATGATGTCGGCGTAGCGCTTAGAAGGTTCAATGAACTGAAAGTACATTGGACGCACTGTGTTCTGGTATTGGGTAATTACCGATTCTACGCTCCTTCCCCGTTCTTCAATGTCGCGTTTTAAACGGCGAATGAAACAGATGTCCAGCGCCGTATCAATAAATACACGAATGTCCATCAGCTCGCGTAGTTTAGGTTCATTTAAAACCAAAATGCCTTCCAGGATGATGATGGTGTGCGGACCTACGGTGCGCGTTTCTTTTAAACGGCTGTGTGTTTTGTAATCATAAATGGGATGCGCTACGGTTTTTCCCTGTAATAGTAATTTGAGGTGTTCGGCGAGCAAATCGTGATCAAAAGCATCCGGGTGGTCAAAGTTGAGTCCTGCGCGTTCGTCCAGCGGAATGTCGGACAGGTCTTTGTAGTAGGAGTCTTCCTGAATCAGAACCACCTTGTCAGAGCCCAACCGTTCAATGATGGTGTTGGCAACCAGTGTTTTGCCGGAACCAGAAGCCCCGGCAATACCGATCAGAATACCTTTCTTCATTTTTCTCCAAGATTTGAATCATCAAAAGCGTGTGGTAGTAGCTCTTTAAGTTTAAAAGTTTTAATTTCCTGGCCATTGGTTAAAATGACATCGATATCTGGCGCATAATCGAACAATAACTGCCGGCAGGCCCCGCAAGGCGGAGTGAAGGCGCCGTCACGGGCGGCAATGGCAATAGCCGTAAAATGTTCAATTCCTTCTGAAAGGGCTTTAGTCAAGGCCACGCGTTCAGCGCAAATGGTTAAACCATAGGAGCTGCTTTCTACATTAGAGCCGGTAATAATGCGCCCATCCTTAGTAAGCAGTGCGGCGCCTACCTGAAAATTAGAGTAGCGGGCGTGCGCAAATTTACGGGCCTGTCGCGCAGCTTCGACTAACTGTTTTTTTTCGTACTGTTCTCTTTTCATCATAAACTAATTTAAAAAGAAACTTGATAAAATAAAAACAAATATCCAAGGCAGCACAGCCGTAACCAAAAACATTTCTGCTGGAATTAAAGCAACCACAGAGAGCGCCGAGCAGTCATAAAGGACGCAAAAAAGTAATTTTAATTAAAAATTACGAATTACGAATTATTTTGTGAAACCGCAAGTTGTGCCCAGGCGGTTAAGGCCTGTGCCGGCATGTCATTCTGAGAATCACTTAAACTGTCAGTCAATTCCCAGGCGCAACGTAACTTGAGCTTCAGCTCGAGACTTTCTGCCATTCTTCTTCCCGATTTTCAAGGACAGGCCCGTCTGGCAGGAGCGGCCGGTTGGAGCGCAGCGGAAATCCCGAACCTCGGGGACGGGCCCGTCTGGCAGCACCAGCCTGACAGGCCCGTCTGTCCAGCTGCCCAGCCGGACAGGTTGATCGGGCCGAAGGAAGGGCAAAGCATTGACAAAGTGCGCAACAATTGCAAAATATCTTAACACATTAGGGTAAAACTCAGCAAGGCTGCACAATTTACTCCCCCTTCCCTTTATTAAAAGAAGAAAAGGGAGGCTGAGGGTTAGGACATTCAACAAAAAAATTTTCACATCCCGCTAAACGGGATTGATGTTTTGAAGAGGATATTCTTAAACCAGTTAAGGTGCCAAACACAGATTTGTTGCTTTTACCAATTTTTTGATAACTAGCTGTTTATTAAATCAGATTTTAAGATTGTTTGTATTTGTACAGCAGATTTTTGTATTTTCTTTTCTGGTCATAGTAAAATCTAAAGATGGGCCTGGTTTAGGGAGACATTATCCTTATAACCAATGGTTGTTTCAGCAAACCGGGAAACATGTGCACGAAACAGGCAGGAAAAAGGAATGAAAAGATCGATATTTGTTTTTTTGTTGTTGACTATGTTGTTTTCCTGGGCTCTGGGCACGGATGTGGTGGTCCTGTATTCCAACAATACTAATGGCAACCTGGAAAACTGTATATGACACTCTAAGCCCTATGGCGCTTTGGAGAAGCGCGCGACCGTAATCGACAGTGTACGCCGACTCTATCAACATGTTTTAACCCTGGATGCCGGCGATCTTTTTAAGAAAAGGCCACAACGGTGGCGACACGAACATATTGTGAAGGCATATCAGCTGATGCACTATGATGGGATTGCGCTGGGGGAAACTGATTTTGTTGAAGGACCAGAGTTTTTGATTACTCGACTATTTGCCCTGGGCAACATTGTCAATACCAATATCCAATACCTGGAATTGACCATTGGAAACCCGTACAAAATGTTTAGTTTTGATTCCATAAAAATAGGTGTTACGGCCATGTTTGATTCCAGCCTGGCCGGATTGTTGTGGGTTAAATCGAAGGGGAAATTTGCCTTTAAAAATCCGGTAAAAAGCGTGAAACCTGTGCTTAATATCCTTAAAGATTCCTGTGATTTTGTCATTTTATTAGCGCATGGTGATTTGCAGCGTACGCAGGAGATGATTAAGCAATTGCCTGCTGTGGATCTGGTTATTAATGCCCATTCCCAACAACTTTTAAGGCAACCTGTTCGGGTGGGCCAGACCTATCTTGTGCAAACCGATGGCAATGCCTTCCGTATGGGTAAAATTCTCTTACATTTTGAGAAAAGAAAACTCAGTGCGCTGAAAAATGAGATGATTTTGCTGGATGACCATATTGCCAATCATCCAAAAATGATGGAACTCATAGAGTTCTACAAAAAGGGGCCATCAAAAAGATGAAGGCCGAGGTCCATGGCCCTGTGTAAAAACAAAAAATCTGGAGGGAACGATGCGTAAAACATTACCTATTCTGCTTTCTTTACTGTTTGTTTACTCATTCACTTTTGCCGGCAAAAAACGTCCCATTACATTTGAAGACTTTTTTGCCTTAAAACGCATGCATTCAGTTACCATTAGTCCGGATGGGCAAAAAGTGGCTTTTTGTTTAACGACACCGAACATAGAAGAAAATACATTCAAGACGGACATCTTTTTGTATGACCTGGCAAAGCGGGAGATGCGTCAGCTCACCAGGTCAGCGGCTTCCAGCTCGCATCCCGTCTGGGCGCCTGATGGACAAACGCTCTTTTTCAACCGCTCGGGACAAATTTGGAAGATCAGCTTGCAGGGTGGCGAAGCACAGCAGGTGACTGATTTTGTGGCCGGCGCAGCCAATGCGGTATTAAGTCCCGATGGGCAAAAAATGCTTTTTAGCACGGAGGTCTATCCGGAATGCCAGACCGTGGAATGTTTAAAGCACAAGATCGATTCGGTAAAAAGCAGTAAAGTTAAAGCGCGCCTTATTGACCACCTGTTTTACCGCCACTGGAACCGCTGGCTGGATGGGAAGCGCTCCCATGTTTTTTTAGCTACGATCGATGGTAAGGTGTTGAAAGATGTAACACCCGGCGATTATGATACACCGCCACTGGATCTCGGAGGACAGCACGATTACGTTTTTTCGCCCGACGGTCAGGAGATTTGTTTTGTCCGCAATACGGATCCCATAGTGGCTGCCAGCACCAACAACGATCTGTTTATCTACGATCTTGCAAGCGGTAAAACAGAACGGCTCACCGAAAACAAAGGGAACGACAATAATCCAACCTATTCCCCTAACGGGCGCTATCTGGCGTACCTTTCCATGGCCCATCCCGGTTTTGAGGCCGACCGGCGGCGCATCATGCTTTTTGATCGGAAGAAGAAGACAACACGCGAATTAACAAAAAACTTTCCTTACTCGGTCAATGCCCTTTTCTGGCGCAATAACTCAGAGCTTTTCTTTACCTGTGCTGAGCAAGGTACCTACAGCATCTACAGGGTAGATATTAAAAAATCCAGAATTCGTGCGGTTTTAAAAGGGCACACGGTGGCCGATGTTCAACTGGTCGGTAAAAATAGGCTGATTTTTCGGGAACAGAACGAACGCATGCCGTACGAGCTTTTTACCTTCGATTTAAAGAAAAAGAACATTCAGCAGTTAACTTTTGTAAACCAGGCCATTCTAAAAGATCTGGAGTTGCCCAAACTTGAAGAGTTCGTTTTTATTGGGGCCAAAGGAGATAGTGTTCACGGGTACCTATTACGACCGCCCTTTTTTGAAGAAGGGAAAACATATCCGGCCATCGAATTGATTCACGGCGGGCCGCAGGGCGCCTGGGAGCGTGAATTTCATTTTCGCTGGAACTATCAGATGTTTGCTGCCCCCGGATATGTGGTGTTTGCCATCAACTTTCACGGCAGCAGCGGCTATGGACAGGAATTTACCAATGCGGTTTCCGGAGACTGGGGAGGCGCGCCATATCAGGATATTTTGATCGGCACACAATGGGTTTTTGAACATTTTCCCTTTATTGATCGGCAGCGTGTAGGCGCAGCCGGCGCTTCCTATGGCGGCTTTATGATTAACTGGATTGCCGGAGACGAACATCCCTTTAAATGTCTCGTTTCTCACGATGGTGTGTTTGAACAGGTGAGTATGTACGGCGCTACCGAAGAACTCTGGTTTCCGGAGTGGGAGTTTAAAGGCTCTCCCTGGGATGAGGGTTCGTTGTACCAGAAATGGAATCCGGCTGCTCCGGAACGTGTACGTCAATTTCATACGCCCATGCTCATCGTTCATGGGGAACATGATTATCGGGTGCCGTACACCCAGGGCCTGCAAATTTTCACGGCTTTACAACGCCAGGGCGTGGAATCCCGCTTGCTCTTTTTCCCTGATGAAGATCATTTTGTGACCAAACCACAGAATGCACGGCTATGGTGGAAAACGGTTCACGACTGGTTTAAAAAATTCTTAATGTAGTGGCAAAGGACCATACAGGTTGTTGATCCGAATGGGCCGGAAAAGTAACACGTTTTTAATTAAAAATAAAAACCGTGTGGTTCGGGCCCGAAACCATGGTTCAGCAGATAGGAGGTAACCATGATCCCAGAAGCGATTAAAAAATTAATTTTGCAATTTCAAAAAATTGAGATGACCGAATACCATATTTATCGGGCGCTGGCCCAAAAAGCCAAAGGCAAGAATAAAGAGATCTTAAATAAAATAGCCAGCGACGAACGACGCCATTCAGAATTCTGGTCAAAATACACCGGTGTAAAAATCAAAGCCAATCGATTTACTATTTTCAAATATTTACTCATTGAAAAAATATTAGGTCTGACTTTTACCATTAAAATGTTGGAGAAAGGCGAAGAGCAGGCAGAAAAAAATTACAAAGCCATCCTTGAAGAAATACCCGAAGCCCAGCAGATTATTAACGAAGAGAACGAGCACGAAAAGATGCTGGTGGACATGATCGATGAACGTAGAATTGAGTACATTGGTTCAATGGTATTGGGCTTGAACGATGCTCTGGTTGAGTTAACCGGAGCCCTGGCCGGGCTCAGTCTGGCTTTGCAATCCACGCGTTTAATCGGTCTGGCCGGCTTGATTACCGGGGTCGCGGCTTCGCTTTCTATGGCCGCATCGGAATATCTGTCCAAAAAATCGGAAGCCGGGGCACAAAGCCCTCTGGTGGCCTCCTTTTACACGGGGATTGCTTACATTTTTACGGTCACCTTGCTGGTCGGCCCCTTTTTCTTTTACAGCCACTATCTTGTGGCCATGGCCAATACTTTGATCTTTGTTCTTTTGGTTATCTGGTTTTTTTCCTTTTTTGTCTCTGTAGTTAAGGAATTCGATTTTAAAAAGACGTTTATTGAGATGCTGGTGATCAGTTTAGGCGTGGCTGTCATCTCCTTTGGCATTGGTCTGGTAGCCAGGCACTTTTTAGGCGTAGATATCGGTTAATGACTAAAAAGTAAAATGGACTTGTTTCCCTTTGCGAAAAAATTTTTCAGGAAACAGTCGTTTTGGTGCTTTAGTCTTTCGAAAGGGAGGCATTAAACCAGTAGAGGGAAGTACAGGGACTAACCTGGTAACAAGCAATGTTTTAGGGCTAACACCTGGTCCTTCAACCGAAAGGGGCGGTGTTCGTCGTTGGGTACAGCAGTCTTTGAGCAGAATAGGAAGGATTAAAATATCCGCGATGACAAAGGTATTTGAAATCATGATTGCTTTTCTGGTTTTTAGCGGGTATTTTGCGTAAATTGAAAAGGTAAGCATCTTTTTGGTAGAAATACAATTAGAAATTTGATCATGACAGCTTTCAGGCTTAAGGCGTGGGTGGCTACAATTTTTATGGGTCTTCTATTATTATTCAGCTCCTGTTCATTTCCCGAGCGCAAGCGGGCCATTAAAAAACAACCCATATTGTACGATCGTTTTCGTCCCCTGCCGGAAATTAAACTCCAAAAAAACGAAGACCACCAATTTGTCTTTACAAACAAGATTACCGGCTTCTTTGTCGGCCACACTCATCGATACAACAGCAATAATTTTGAAGGCTGGACAGTTAACGAAATTCATGTTTTCAAAGATTACAAGTTGTTCCGCAATGGGAAGGAACTGAAACGCAACCGACTACGCACTTTTATCTTGCGGCCTTATGGATTCGAAAGAGTGTATGAAGATAAAACCAGGGAATTCTTTACTCCGCTCGATTCCACAGACGTTTTGCTGATAACAATCCGGGCGCCCAAAGATGGTCAATTGCAATTGAGTTTACCCGAATTCAAAAAGAAAGTTACTGCAGAAGAGCCTGAAGCCGTTTTAATCAGGCGCACATTTGGCGACCGCGTATTGCGCGTAAACTATTTTAATGCATTGGATGGCCGTCATTTTTTTGTTTTTAGATTTGGAAAGTACAAGGCAGCAGATACCCTTGCGCCTCCGGTCATTGAGCGTCTGGAACAGGCCGTGGTTCAGCGAAAAAAACGGTTTGAACAGTTATTGCAAAGCCATCCCTTTTTTGTTCGGAATCGCCAGGTGTTAAACGCCCTGCAATGGGCGCTGTGTTCGCTGGATGCCCTTGTTACCAGGCAAAAGGGGCCGGGCATCTGGGCCGGATTGCCCTGGTTTAATAATTACTGGGGACGCGACACCTTCATTGCCATCAATGGCGCGCTGCTGTCCAGTGGACAGTTTGAGATGGCTAAAAGCATTTTACGGAATTTTGCCCGCTTTCAAATGAAGGATCCTGCGCGTAGAGAGTTAGGGCGCATTCCCAACCGGATTACAAATAATGAGGTCATTTACAATACAACGGATGGCACCTGGTGGTTCATTCGGGCGCTTTATGAGTATTATCTGTACAGCGGGGACCAGGCCTTTTTGCAGGAAATGTTTCCTATTGTGCGTCAGGCCATTGAAGGAGCCATTAAGAAACGGGTAGATGAGCTGGGCCTGTTAACCCACCAGGATGCCGAAACCTGGATGGATGCCATGGGCACGGAGGGCGCCTGGACGCCGCGCGGTAACCGCGCCGTGGAGGTTCAGGCTTTGTGGTACACTGCGCTGCAGATTGGCGCTCGCATGGCTCAGGAACTTAAAAAGGACGAAAATTGGGCCCAATCCTGGGCGCATCTGGCCGGCAGGGTAAAACAAAATGTAAACCGTTATTTTTGGAATGAGGAGACACAATCGCTGTACGACCATTTGAATGCAGACGGTAGCCCGGATCACCAGGTGCGACCGAATCAAATTTTTGCAGTCACCGTTCCCGATCTGCCGGGTCTTAGGCCGCTGATCTCTAAGCAGCGGCAAGAGGAAGTTGCTCGTTTTGTAACCAGTCATTTAACCACGGAGTATGGTGTGCTTTCCCTGTGGTTCAAAGACCCCCATTTTCATCCTTACCACCATTACCTGCCTTACTATGTGCCGGATGCTGCCTATCACAATGGTTTAATCTGGTGCTGGCTGGCGGGCCCGGTGCTCAGTAGCCAGATCCGCTTTGACCAGACATTAAGCGCCGGTCGTTTGTTTATGAATGAGGTTCGGCAAATTTTACACTTTGAAGCGATTGGCAGTTATTCCGAACTGGTAGAGCCTGTTTTACGCAAAGGAGAGCAACAACCCAGGATTTCCGGTACGGTTTCCCAGGCCTGGAGTCTGGCTGAATTTATCAGAAATTTTTATCAGGACCTGGTGGGCTATCAGCCAATGGCTTCGGAGAATCGCGTCTTTTTCCGCCCGCATCTGCTGGAGGAAATTGAGGAAATACGCTGTCGTCTGCCTTTTAAAAACAGTCATCTTGATGTGCATCTTCAAAAAACAGAGACGGGCATGAAATTTCGTTTACATTCCAATTTTGCGCACCAGCGCATCGAGGGTTTTGTTCGGTTCCCTGGCGACACTATTCCGGTGAAAATATTCTTACCGGATTCAGGACGCGATTTCGAATATGAATTTATTGAAACCGACACCACATCAGACTCTTTGAAATTGGCCAGAGCCTGGCAGATGGCTGTTATTGATTCCGGCATTCAATTTGCGACGATCCATAAAATACCGTTTGCCCTGTTAAAAGAAGAGCAGGTGTTTTTCCCCATGGGCAGGAATGGCCCCACTCTAATTTACCAACGGGATCAATTAAACGACGATCGAGGCGTAAACCAGTCTTACACCTACCCACTGAACAAGGCCTTTGCACTGGGCATTGCCGACATCAAAAGTTTTACGATTTACGATAACGGCCAGAGCTGGGGTTTCCGGATTGATTTGCGCAATTTGGTTAATCCGGGCTGGCATCCGGAATATGGTTTTCAATTGACGTTTCTGGCCATTGCGATTCAGGATGCAACATTGGGCGGCCCCTATTCGACCCGCGTGGGCCATCAAGCGCGTTTTCAGCTTGACACTAACCGGAAATTTAATCGCATCATCTACGTAGGCGGCGGGCTGGAAATCCGTAACGGCCTTAATCAGCGCGTTGCTTTGTTTGTTCCGCTCCGTTCCGGTTATCCCCTGGGATTTGTGTCGTACAAGCAAATTCGTTTTCAAATTCCCAAAAAATTCTTGCCCGGATTAAACAAACAAAGCAAGATTACCCTCCTTAGCGGCCTGCAGGATGACCACGGAGGATCCGGTCTGGGAGATTTCAGAAGCGTACAGGTAACGGCGGATCAATGGCACGGAGGCGGGGCCAGGGGAGCATCCGCGCCAGCGGTTTATGATCTTCTTTATGTGAATTAAAAATGGCAATGACTACAAAGGCCATTCAGGAACTCAAAAGCCACTGATCAAAGATGATGGCCAGAGCGGCCAGGGTGGTTAATGTTAAGATGGCCGGACGCATATAGCCTTTGTCTAAAATTCGGGATGTCTTTTGAGAGAAAACATAACCCAGCACAACGCCCGGCAAAAGCCAGAGCGCACGCACCACATCAACTAACGTAAATTTACCAATAAAGGCCAGAACGCTTAAGGATATAATGGTTCCTAAAATAAAGATGGCAGCTAAGGTTCCGCGTATTTTGGGGCCGTTCTGGCGTTGAAAAACCAGGGCCATGGGCGCTCCGCCAATGGCCGCGACGGTGGCCATGAAGCCGGAAACGATGCCGGCGCCGATTAAATTCTGTCGGTTTAACGCTAAGTTGATTCCGGCCACACTCATGATTACAGCCAGAATAACCAGAAGGGCAAACAATGGCTTTAGATGTTGAGCCGGAAAGATGGTCAAAAAATAGGCAGCCAAAATGCTCCCCACAATTCTGCCTACTGCGGCAAAGCCAAACTCTTCAAAACGCACGGCCGAACGCTCTCTTAAAAACATGAGAGTTGTTAAAACCATTGCAACCAACAATAAGGGTGCAGGCACGAAAGCCGGATCAACCAACACTAAAAGGGGCACGGCAAAAGGGCCCAGTCCAAAACCAATCGATCCCTGCAAAAGGGAACCAATGAAGGTAATCAGGAAAACGATTAAGAAGTAAACAGGATCAGACATGGCTTTCTTTCTTTTTTAGCAGGGAAATTAATGTTTTTTTGAATGTACTCCTAATTAATCTTTTAGCATTATTTTGAACAGAGAGGCCACAGGCAATGAACTCCTGTGTGATTGTGGGAGAATTCAAATTCTGACAACGATTAAATTTATTTAGTGGGAATCGGGCTGACGTACCGAATTCTTACCGATCGTGAATGGGGCCATGATAGGAAATCTCCAGCACAGGTGGGAAAATTTTCCATACAAACCTTCCCCCTCTCCCAGACGTTTATTCTGGGAAAAGGGGATGCAGGAGATGAGAAAATTATTAATTAAAAACATACTTTGTGCTTCATTATGCGCTTTATGGTAGATTAATGGTTGCGGCTGTGCTAACTTTGAGAATAAATGGTTTCAGGGTGCCAGACAACACAGCGAATTTGTATTTTTTAATACAGTTATATTTAAATTTCATTTCTTAATCAATTTCATTAAATTCTTCACTAAAACTATTAAAAATAAAAGAAAAATAGAAAGTATAATTAATGAGCGACCGGAACATAAAAACCGATCTCACCTTTTTTACCAATGAACCGCATTCCACCCTATTAGACCGATTTGTAGCCATTTTAAAGGATGTGCGCTATTTTGATATTTTAGTCGGCTATTTTCGCTCCAGCGGTTTTTTTCAGCTGTACAAATCATTCGAAAATATTGAAAGAATAAGGATTCTGGTGGGACTTGGTCTTGATAAGTTAACCTTCCAGATCATCGAAACAGCCAACAATGCCGATTTTGAGTCCCATACCAAAATAAAAGAATATTTCGGCGGGTTGCTTGTATCCGAAATAGAGCAGGCGGCCGATTCCAGAGAAGTGGAAGAGGGGATTTTAAAATTTGTTGAATTTATTCAATCAGGAAAAATCCAAATTAAAGCCCATCCCAGCCGCAATATTCACGCCAAAGTGTACATCAGCCGTTACCGCGAGGACGATCGCGACTTTGGCACTGTAATAACCGGTTCGAGTAATTTCTCGCAAGCCGGTTTGGTGGCGCAACGCGAGTTCAATGTGCAGTTAAAAAACAGCGCCGATGTACAATATGCCCTTGAAAAGTTTGAAATGCTGTGGAAAGAAGCGGTGGATATTTCCGATTATTATGTGGACGTCATTAAAACTAAAACGTACCTGGATGACTCTATTACACCTTACGAGCTCTATCTTAA
>NZ_JBSMDE010000089.1:0-46455 GCF_056497305.1 Caldithrix sp.
TCCTTCAAAACATCTAATCCCGCCACAGCGGGATGCGAAAATTTTTGTGCTGTGTGAAGAAGCAAATCTGTTGAATTGTTGAATTGTTTAATTGTTGAATGGTTTGATGTCCCGTCCCAGAGAATCGCAATTTCCGCTGCTCTCCAACAGGCAAAAGCGGCCGGACAATTAAGAAAATTTCCCACACAAGCCTTCCCCCTCTCCCAGATTTTTATTCTGGGGGCGGGGGATCGAGGGGGTGAGGGCTAATTCATGAAATGATTTCTTTTGTTGGCGGAGTTATATGAGTGTAAGAGTTAAAGGGTTCCGGGCACCTGACTGTCATTTTTTAAAGAAGTTTTTTGGTTGCAGCATTGCTACCTTAGTAAAAAAATACTCCATCCCGCTAATCCACAGGCAGAGTACGCTCGTTCTACATTGTAAGTTGACTTTTAAACAGGGCCTGTTTCGCGTACAGAATGTTAATTTTTTACAGAGTGTGGAAAAAAAGATTCTTAAATATTTTTTGAATTGAACGAATATAGGCAATAGTTTAATCATGGATTATTTTACAGGAAAATAAGTACACATGGGTTGGTTACAGGTTCTAAAGGACGATAGTAAGATAGAACAGACTAAGGAGACACAGAAGACAATTCTGGTCATTGATGACAATCCGGAGATTACGGCCACCATAAGTGAATACCTGACGCAACATGGTTACACGGTTCTGGTGGCTAATTCAGGGGAACATGGTTTACAGCTTTTTGAAAAAAAACATCCCCGAATACTTATTGTCGATTTAAAAATGCCTGGTCTCTCCGGGCTGGATGTGCTCAAAAAGATTCGTCAGCAGGATGAAGAATGTGAGATCATCATTCTCACTGCTTTTAAAGATAATAATTCTATTATTGAAGCCCTGCGTAATCGGGCCTCTGATTTTATTTTGAAGCCGGTTGAATTAGAAACCCTGAGATTAACGGTAGAAAAATCCATAAGCAGATTGGAATTATTGGAACAAGTAAAAGCAAACACCAGAGAACTGGAACGCCTGTTACAGAACGTACAGGACACAAAAGAATATCTGCAAAACATTTTAGAGAGTTCTCCGCAAGCGATTGTGACCTATGATCTGACCGGCAGAATTCTGGAGTGGAACAGAGCCGCAGAAAGAATTACCGGCTACCTGGCAGAAGAGGTAAAAGGCAAAACGCTCAAAGAAGTGCTGGTCCTGGTCGATGTGTTAATTACACCAGCGACCGATGGCATACAGACAGCGGTTACAGATGTAGTGGGGCAGATCATTACAAAAAGTGGGGCCTTAATTTACATTAACCGTAATGCCAAAGTTCTATTGGACTCCCGACACAAGGCCATAGGTATTATTGAAAATTTTTATGATGTTACTGAACAGGTAAGCAATAATCAGCTCCTGCAAAAACGCTACCTACAATTACAAACCATCAATGAAATTGGGAAAAAGATAGCCAGTTGCAATGATTTGTGCGAGATTGCCCAGTTTGTAAGTGAAAAGATTGTGCAAAGTTTTTTTGAGTCGACGCAAATGACCATTTTCTTTTATGATCCCGAGCAGCAAAAGCTGGTCTTAAAAGCCATGAGCGGTTACAACATCGAAAAGGTCAAAAAGCGCTTTCCGTTAGGAACCCCCTTCGAGCTGGACCAGGGTGTAATTGGCCATGTTTTTCAGACAGGGCAGGCAGTCATAGCCGAAGATGTGATAACTTTACCCTATTTTAAACAGGGGACAATGGAAGAGACACGCAGCGAATTCGCTTTTCCCATTCGTTTTAAAGAACAAGTGTTCGGTGTTTTAAATATTGAAAACATTGAAAACATGAAGCTGGATGAGGCCGACCGCTTCATGCTGGAAGCCGTTGCGGAATATCTGGGCATTGCCAAAGATCGTATTGAATTGATGGATAAGATTAAAGAACAAAATTTGCAACTGGAGAGGCAGGCCAACGAATTAAGAAAAGCCTTAAAAAAGGTTGAAAAACAGAAAAAAATTATTGAAAATCAACATAAAAAACTGATTACCGATCTACAAAAGGCTGGTGAGTTTCAAAAGAGTCTATTGCCTGAAGCCCTGCCGGACTATGAGGATGTTCAGTTCGGGGTGCTTTATTTGCCGTCCAGCCAATTGGGGGGCGATTTTTACGATATCATGGATATTAATAATCGCTACGCGGCCCTGGTCATTGCCGATGCTTCCGGCCATGGGGTTGCGGCCGCCATGCTTTCGGCCATGTTTAAAATGACTCTGCACAAATACAGCGACGAAATATTAAATCCCTCCGTTGTTTTACAGAAAATGAACCGCGACTTTTGCAGTGTACTGCAAACCGGAGAATTTTTCAGCGCCTTTTTAGCTGTGCTCGACCGAAAAGAAAATATCCTGCGTTTTGCCAATGCCGGACATCCCCACCCTCTGTTGTACGACTATCAAAGCGGAACCATTCATGAGCTGGACACGGAAGGATTTTTATTGGGGATTATTGATTTAGGAACAAATTTCGCCCAGAAAGATATTCAGCTAAAGGGCAAGATGCGATTGTTTTTTTACACAGATGGTCTGAATGAGGCCTCTAATCATAAGGAAGAACAGTTTGGGACAGAACGATTGAAACAGTTAATGCGGGAAAATGCTTCAAATAGCGCTGAAATTTTCATTGAAAATACCAGAAAAAGTTTGTACAATTACACCGGTTCAAATGATTTTGAAGATGATGTAACCATTCTGGTCATGGACAAAATTGGAAGTGAATAAATGATTAAGTCCGAAAATAAAAATTGGCAAAAGATCATCGATCTCTGTTTTGAACATGGGCAAGGACATATCTTTCGCTTTTGGGAAGAATTGAGTCCAACGCAAAAAGAATTCTTAATCAGTCAATTAAACCGCATTGACTGGCAGCAAATGGAACATCTAATTGCTCTGGCTTTGAATCCGCATAAAAAAAATCCGCCCCATCTGGAACCTGCGCCTGTAATTTCTTTGAGAGAGCGAGAGACGCTTGATGAGCAGGTGCGCCCTTTAGGAGAAGATGCCCTGCGACAGGGCCGGGTTGGCGTTTGTCTGGTGGCTGGCGGACAGGGCTCCCGCCTCGGCTTTGATGGGCCAAAAGGCTGCTTTCCCATTACGCCCGTAAAAAAGAAATCCCTCTTTCAATTGCATGCCGAAAAGATTAAAGCCATGTCCTTAAAATACGACGTTGATCTCCCATGGTACATCATGACCAGCCGCAGTAATCACCAGCAGACCGTCGATTTTTTTGAACAGCACCAATATTTTAATTTAGGTAAAGAACAGGTTTTCTTCTTTGTTCAGGACATGATTCCAGCTGTGGATCAAAACGGCAAATTTCTGTTAGCCGAAAAGCACCGTATTTTCGAGAGCCCCAATGGCCATGGAGGTGTGTTAAAGGCGCTGTACGATAGCGGGGTACTGCAGGACATGAAAAACAGGGGCATCCGGTACCTCTTCTATTTCCAGGTGGACAATGTGCTCGTTAACATGTGTGATCCGCTCTTTATTGGCTATCACATTCGCGAAAGAGCGCAGATTTCCAGCAAAGTGGTACGAAAAAGCGATCCGGAAGAACGCGTGGGCATCATTTGTAAGATGAATGGAAAAACAGGGGTCATCGAATACAGCGATCTGGATGAAACGCACATGTATGCCAGAGATGAGCAAGGACAATTATTATATTGGGCGGGCTCCATTGCCATTCACGTTATCGATGTTCAATTTATTGAAGATGAAAACAAAAATGGATTTAAATTACCGTTTCATATTGCCCACAAGAGCATCCCATTTATTGATGATCAGGGTAAGCTAATTCAACCTGATCACAAAAACGGATTTAAATTCGAAACCTTTATCTTTGACGCTTTGTTAGATGCTGAACGCGTATGTACTGTTGAAGTCGATCGCCCGGCAGAGTTCAGCCCGGTAAAGAACAGGGAAGGGGTGGATAGTCCACAAACCGCCCGCCGGGATCTGATCCGCAACTATGCCCGCTGGCTGGTAGAGTGTGGCTTCAAAGTTCCCATGAAAAACGGTATTCCGCAACATCCCATTGAAATTAGCCCTCTCTTGGCCTTGAATGCCAGCGAACTCAAAGAAAAACTAACCCATATTCCTCCCCTTAATGGCCCCATTTATTTGGAATAGCGCTTTTAGCATTGTAGATTAAAAAGAGAAGAAACAATTTGGGGTTAATAATGGACGAACAATTTAGAAGTAAAGTGCGCAATTTATATCGCGTTAACCGTTTACTGTGGTACGCCATATTGGGCGGGGTGCTTATGTTGTTACTGGTCGGCTATCTATTGTACTATTTTGGCTCCGTGGTCTCCACAGCGCCACACACCCAGGGCGGCCTGGGTACTGTAATTTTAATTGTAGCCATCCTTTTGCTCTATCTGGTTTTTCATATGAAACGAACCTATCTTGCTCCCCGCAAATTAGTCTGGCGGGCCAGAAAAAAAACATTGCAAATCACCAGTGTCGATCTGTCTGATTTCATTGTTCAGTTTGGAGAAACGGCCGATACCATGGCCAAAACATTAATTTTATTGAGGCGCTATTACATGGTGATCTGGTCTATTGCAAATTTAATTACACTGCTTGGTTTTATTGAATTTGTAGTTACCGGAGAAATACGCGTTCTGGCCATTTATGGGGTGGTCAGCCTCTATTCTTTGTTGATCAATTATCCTTCTTTCGGCATCATTGAAAGATGTTATGCGGTAATCAGCGAAGAAACCAGTTCTCAGGCCAGAGCAGCGGACGACGAATAGCCGTCCGCTCCGACCGGCTGAAATCAAACATTACCCGGCTCGTTATTTTAGGGCTTTATTGTTCTTTTTTGTCGGACTGGACGAAACCTTTTCGTGAGCGATTCCATCATCACCGATGTGTTCCACTTCGCTGTTGGCGACCAGATATTCAAACTGCTTTCTGAAATCATCCAACCCAACCCCGGCTGTAGCGGCATACTTTGCCAGTTCATGGGGGTCATCAAAATCTTCTGCTTTCAGGCGAATCATGTAGCGGTACGCCACGTGGTAGTATTCTGATTTAATGTCTACCATGCGGATTTTCATGCGTTTGGTCTTGGGGTCGATTTTATCCTTTAGCATCATGGGCATAAAGCGGCCGTCCTGGATAGAGATCAGAGCGCCCGAACCGCCATCAAACAAAAATTTGGCGGCCATGAATCCCAGGTCGCGACAGTATTCCATGTCAAAGGGGATGGGGTCTGCGCAGCGCAATTCGTAACCAATATTCTTGGCCACAATCGTAGTTTTTAGCCCGAACTCGGCCAGCCGTTCCTGTACCCGGCGCTTTAATATTTCGCCAAAACTGATCTCGGCCAATCGGATGTTGTCATGGGCGTCTTTTTCCACATTCATCAGCAATTCAAAATCATTGGGATCCAGTTTTTCCAGCAAGCCTTCAGCCAGAATAGCCACTCCATCCTGCCGGCCATAACTCATGCGCTTAATGATGGCTCCAACCAAAATATCCACGATACGTTTCAATTTAATCTTCTGATTGCCAAATTCTTCAGGAATCAGTGTCAGTGTGGCGCCGCAGGCTTTGCCGATGCCCAGGGCCAGATGACCGGCCTTACGCCCCATGGTAACCACAAAGTACCAGCGAGAGGTCGTTTTGGCGTCGGTCATGATGTTCTTAACGATCTCAACCCCCAGATGGCGGGCCGTCTGAAAACCAAATGTGCTGATGGTGCCCGGCAGGTCCAGATCGTTGTCTATGGTTTTGGGCACATGGGCTACGCGCACCCGGCCATTGGCCACCTGTTCCACGCGGAAGGCAGAATAGGCCGTGTCATCGCCGCCAATGGTGATCAACTTATCAACATTTAGCCGTAACAGGGAAGAAACTGTGTTTTCCAGGAGTTTTTTATCTTTTGTGGGATTGTCCCTGGAGATACCAATGTGCGAACCGCCACGAAAATGAATTCGACTTACCGATTCGATGGTCAGAGGAACCACGTGCGAAATGTCGCCGCGCATGATCCATTTAAAACCATCCTGAATGCCAATGACTTCCGATCCTGAAAGAATGGCTCTGATTGTTGCAGCGCCTATTACACTATTAATACCCGGAGCGGGACCTCCGCCCACTAAAATAGCTGTCCGTTTTGGAAATAATGACATGGTAAACTCCGTTCCCTTTGTTTTACTCCTTAAAACCCTATTGCTTGAAATTCTGCAAAATGTAATTTTTGGTGTCGTGTTCCAATTCCCGGTAGTACGGGAAACGAGGCGTCATTTGATTCTACTCCGTTCCAAAATTTTCCTCCCGATTTTTCAGGATTGAATTCGACCCGAATGAGCATTTTGCAGAATCCGCTGTATTAAAATTTAATTTCTTTTATTTTTTCACAAAATTAATTTAAAATTCTAAACCTGAAATCGCAAATTATTAAGCCAGTTTTTAATGATAAAAATAAATTATTTTGCAGCGGCCAGACAAAAAACGGTTATTCTGGAATACTGTCATTAAAAAATGTATCCCGTCATGGCGGAAGGCGAAATTTTTGTGCTGTGCGAGTGAATAAAACTGTTGAATGGTTAAATGGCCCGTCCCCGAAAATCGGGATTTGAAATGACACTCGGCACTCAGCCTCCCAAATTGTCATTTCGACCGATGCGCGAAGCGAAAGCGACGTGCAGAGTGGAGAAATCTTTCTAAGGTGTAAGGGCGAAGCATTTTCCTTAAGATGGTTCCAATTAGCGCAACCTCTTTGTGTGCAAGTTAAAATTGCTCTTGAGTAAAAATTTGCAAAAATGCTTCGCCCTTACATAAGTCTCGAGCTGAAGCTCGAGTTACGTTGCGCTTGCGAATTACATTTTGGCTTTGTGCCAGTGTATTTATGGTCTCCCGATGAATCGGGAATTGAAATTGCAGGCCAGTACGAATCCTCAACGTTTAGTCATAAACTTCGGTTTAAAAAATAATTCGTAATTCGTAAAAAAATACTCTATTTTGCTTTCATGGCCTTGTTGCATTCTTTCAGGTCGATTACAGCTTGCGGCTGTGCTCATAAGGCCGCTCGATTGGCGTAAAGAATGGGAAGGCTTTTCTTTTCTCTTTGTGGAGAACCAGGTGAAAAGAAATAATGACAGCGCGTGTTTAACAGTGCATCGCCAGGGATTATTTTAATTGTTTAATTGGTCAACCATTGACCTGTATCAGGCAGGGTTTAAAGTCGGCCTGAACCCGATTTTTTAAATTTCGAATAGGTAAACAAATCGTGACCTGGAACAAATACTTTATTTTTGGTGCAATTATTTTAAGAAAGATTTATTCAATCTGAATACCTTTTTGAGGGTACGTATTCCCGGATAGAGTGGCGGTTTTAAAGAGAGATGAGATCAGAGCCAGCCCAAATGTTGAAATAGAAAAAAAGCTGGGCTAGAAGAGTCAGATGCCTCGTAGAAGGGCAGAGCAAGGCGTTCCAAAAATTGTGGATTCCTGATCAAAATTTTGTAAATTGACAATAGATTTTAATTTATGGATGAAAGGGAGATTAGTCGAATATGCGTATTCAGTCTCTTCAACTCTCAGGATTCAAAGGATTTGATCAAAACACAACCTTAAACTTTTTGGATGAACATCAAAACTTAGTGTTTGAAACCGAAGCCGAAGAGAGTCGCTTTTTTATTGAAGCCATTCTGGGCATCATCTTTGGTTTCAGCGCCGATGAAAAATTACGATTTCGGGGCGATCCCAGGATCAACAGGACTTTTACCGGCCTGGTATCGTTAGTCATCGATCAGAAGATTCTGCTCATAGAAAGAGACTTTGAAACGGATGTGATTGCCTGTCTGTTAACCGATCCCAAATCCAGCCGTCCCATTTTCCAGGGCAAAGATATTGTGGACAATGGCTTTTCCAGACCCTATCTGGATATGTTGCGTTCCATTTTCCCAATAGTTGATAAATCCCTTTATCTGGAAGTGCTCAATGATGAAATGGAAGAAGGCAAATCGTTTGGCGAATTGATGTCTTCCCTCTATTTGCTCTTTTCGCCTACCTTTAAATTAAACAAAGCCCGCTCTCTGTTGAATCAAGTGGAAGCCATTGCCGGTGAACTTTTACCCGGCAAATTTGACACAAACGATATCCAGCAATTGGCGCGTTTTAAAGAGTTTTTGAATGTTTTAATAAAAGTAAATACGATGCGCCAGGAGCTGATAGAAGACCTGAACAAGTTAACGCAACTCTCTCAAAAAATCCGACAAAAACACGTACGTAAAGATGAGATCGACAAAACACTGGAAGAGTCATTCGAGCCCATAAAAGATCAAAATCCTATTTTATTGCGAGCCGAGGTTTTGCTCTGGAAAAGTCTGGAACAACTTAAAAGACAGAACGAAGAAGAGCTGAAAGAGATCGGAGACAAAATAGAGGTCATCGAGCAAACCTTTAAAATCGACCTTTCTGAATATGAACAATTACCTTTAGAGGCCGAACGCGACATTAAAACCTATCATGAAAATTTTGAAAAGATCAATAATCTGGAAAAGCGTGTTGAGTCCCTGAATCATGAGATTCAGTTGCAAGAGGTAAAACACAAAACCTGGAAACATGTAAAATATTTTTTTGTAGGATTTATTACTCCTCTCTCTTTTATCCTATCCTATATTGCGTTCAGTTCCTGGTTGTTAATCATTCCAGAAGCCTTTTTCTTTTCCCTGATATTTCTCTTTTTATTTGGACATTACCATTCTAAAATTATTGAAAAACTTTTAAACCTGCAGGAAGATCGCGATATTCTGGTAAAGAAATTAAATGATCTTAAGAATGAGCAAAATGAACTGCAGAAAAAGTGGTACTTTTTAAAAGACGACAAGAACTTTAAGATTCATAAAGAGCGTTTGCTAAAATACAAGGAACTAAAGGCGACTTATCGAAAATTAAAACAGAAACAGGCTCAAATTAAGGAAAATTTAGCTCAACCTTCTTTTAGAGAACAATTGGAAAATTACCGGAAGAAATATTATAATCTGATCGATATTAACCGACCGGATCTGGAGTCTTATCTTGATAAGTTTGTAAAGGTAAAAAATGAGCTCACAGCCATGGAAAGCAAAATGCCTGAGCCACCAGTGGTCAAAGAATTGCAAAAGATCGGTCATGAATACAGGAACGCCATCCAGAAACTAAAACAGTCTTACATTTCCATTTCGGACCGCTTAAATTTGCATCAGTACAACATGCCTATTGATCAGATACTGGATGCGGTCGAGCGTAGAATAAAGAATATCCAGCTCAAATCGGGTATTCCATTTGAATATTAGGGATTATTATTTTAACTTACCTTTTTTATTAATTATTAACTTTTTACCCAAATTAAAGGATCGTTTAAATGAATGATTTGATCCAGGCTGCGCATACCGCACTCAAGACCTGTCTTGGACTGACCCCTGAAGAAAAATTGCTAATCGTATGTGACAACAAAAAGGAAAATGTAGGCAAAGCCTTTTTTGAAGCCGGTATTGGAATAACAGAAAAGACCTTATTGGTTCAAATTCCGGTTGCTGATGTGAATGGTCAGGAACCGCCCAAAGAAGTGGCCGAATTGATGCGTGTGCACAATGTAGTGGTCTGTCCCACCTATCGTTCGTTAACGCACACAGACGCCAGACGAAATGCCTGTAAGGCCGGGGCTCGGGTGGCAACCATGCCCAATATCAGTGAAGATACCATGATCCGCACACTCAATGCCGATTACCAGCTTATTGCTAAACGTACCAATCGCCTGGCCTCTCTGTTGGACGAAGCAAAATTGGTGCATTTAAGTTCACCGTTAGGAACCGATTTGTACATGCCCATCGAAGGGATCAAGGCCATCGCCTCCACCGGATTACTGCTGGAAAAAGGAAAAGGCGGCAATCTGCCCAGCGGAGAGGCATTTTTGATGCCTGAAGAAGGGAAGAGTGAAGGAACACTGGTGGTCGATGCTTCGGTGGCCGGAATCGGTATGTTGCAGCAACCCATTAAAATCGTCATTAAGAATGGCTTTGCTGTTAAAATGGAAGGGGGCAAACAGGCCGATCAACTGTTTGCCATGCTCAGCCGCTTTGGCAAAGACGGACTGAATGTGGCAGAATTCGGCATTGGGACCAACCATACGGCCCGGATTATTGGCAATATCCTGGAAGATGAAAAAGTTTTAGGCACGGCTCATGTGGCCTTTGGTAACAATATCAGCATGGGCGGCACCTACGCTGTGGGCATTCACATCGACGGCGTACTCACCCTGCCTTCCATTTATCTGGACGACCATCCTTTGATGCTGGATGGAAAGCTGGTTATTGATATTGATTAAAATATTTCCCGCAAAGGGGACGAGTTTAGCCCTGATCCCCTAACTCCCTCTCCCTGAAAATCGGGGTTAGGTGCAAAATTTTGACGCCAGTGTAAAGGATTCCGATCCCGATAAATCGGGATCGGAATGACACGTCGGCACGAGGCCTCCAAAATTAACATTTCGACCGATGCGCCGAGCGAAAGCGATGTGCAATGCGGAGAAATCTTTACCTGGCGTAGTGGAGGTTTTTCCAGGACGTTGCTTAATACTGAAAGACTACTTAACCTTTCAGGGACGGAAGATGTGTCTTTTTTAATGAACGGACGGTGTAATTGATGCCGATTACAGTTCTTCTGATCGCAATGTGTCTGGTCTTTGTGGCCTATTTTGTCAAGGGATTCACGGGATTTGGCCCGGCATTAATCCTGATTCCTTCCCTTTCCTTCTTTTTTCCACCTCAACAGGCCATTTACCTGGCCACCTTACTGGATATTTTTGCAGGCCTCTATCTTTTTATCAATGTGTACCGCCTGATCGACTGGAAAATAGTTTTGCCCGTGTTATTCCTTTTTTTCCCGGGAGCATATTTGGGGGCCAGACTGTTAAGCGCGTTAAACGTTCTGTTGTTAAAACGGCTTTTGGGGGTCGTCCTCTTCTTTTTTATTGGTCTGATCTGGTTCAATACTCTGCCCCAAAGAGAGGCGATTAAGATTAAATTCAGTTTAAAGATGCTAATGCCTGTTTCGTTTTTGGCCGGCATTGGCGGAGGATTGTTCGGAATTAGCGGACCGTTGCTGGTAATCTATTTTAAACTGGTTTTCAAGAAAGCGGCCTTCCGCGCTCAGTTAATCGCCATCTTCTTTTTTGGTGCAATCTGGCGCCTCTTTCTGTACCACTCACTGGGCAACCGCTTACACTTTACCTGGGGCCAAACGCTGATCTTTCTGTTGACCATGTTCCTGGCCATTTTAGCCGGCAGCGCCTTCCACCTGCGAATTGATCAGAAAAAGTTTGATCGATTTGTTGCGCTTATTTTACTGATCCCCTGTTTTACCCTCTTGTTTTCCTGATTTGCAATCGTTTTTGATTTATTGTAAAATAAATGTATGAACAGGATACTAAGCGCATTACCATTGGCTTTTGTTCTCCTTTTTTTAGCCTGCTCCTCGGAGCCCGATTTCCAGCGGATCGATCAGCTACTCCATGAAGGTCAATTTGAGCAAGCCAGAAATTTAATTGAGCGTGAGTTGAGCAGAGAGTGGGCCGATACACTCCAGCAAAAACGTCTGGAATATCGTTTGATTAAAGCTGAAAAAGGAATGATGTTCAAGCAGATTGATTCGCTGGCCGCCCAAAATCCGCTGCAGGGGCTGGAAAAGTTACGTCAGTTGGAAGACTCCTTACAGCGCAGGACTCAGGCCAAAATGCGCTATTATGCCTTTGATCTCTACCTGCGCCGGGCCAGGCTCTTCAAAACATTGAAACAGGACTCCCTGTGGTTTAAGGAGGTTGGCAAAGCGCTTGCGGCTTTTACCGATCAATACGAGCTGAAACGAGACCTGTATGAACAGTGCGCCTTTTATCTGGCCGGGCAGGGTAAATATGATCAGGGACTCAAAATGCTGGATCATTCTTTCCGGGAAATTTCTTTGCACCACTTAACGCCTGAATTGAAGGACGTCTATTTTGCCTATTTTAATGGACAGTTTGCAAAGGCCCTTACTTTGCTCGAGAGATTGAAAGAGGATCAGAAAGACAGACACTGGATGAATCTGCAAAACTACTTAAAAAAATATGGGCAACATATTTCCATGGAGGAAAGATTTAAACTGTGGTAACACAACACGTAAGGAGAAAAGATGCTTAAGGGTACGGTAAAGAACTGGAACCAGGAAAGAGGCTACGGCTTCATTGTTTCCGATGAGGGAGAAGATATTTTTGTCAATGCCAATGATTTGCACGCTTCTTTGAAGAAGAGAGGGCTGCGGGAAGGAGATCGTGTAAAATTTGACCTAAAGAGCGATATGAAGGGCGACAAAGCCGTTAATGTGCGTCTGGACCTTTGAAGCCCTGAGCGTTACGCCAGCTCCCTTTAGCGCTCCATTGCTGATTTTATTTCTTCCTTTTCATGATGAATTTGTTATACCAAGAAGGTTATTCAAAATCGTTTCTACCTCATAAAAATCGTGGGCAATGTAGTCTGCCTGTTTTAAAAATGGCTTAGGTAGAGTAGTAGTGATGGCTACCACCGTCATGCCGGCCCGTTTTGCTCCCTTGATGCCCATGGGCGCGTTCTCCACAACGATGCAGTTTTGCGCTTTGATGTGTAAAGTCCGGGCTGCTTTTAAGAACGGATCGGGGAAGGGTTTGCCCCGTTCCACGTCATCCACGGTAACCAGTACCTTAAAATAGTGATTAAAATGTTCATTCACGATTTTTTCTACTCTGGAGCGGTTGCCCCCGGTAACGACAGCCATGGGCACTTTGTGTAGATGCAGGTGTTCAACCAGATCGTGGAAATGGTCGTAAAATTCCAGAGTCATGAACTGATTGTAATAATTGACTTTCCGTTGCATGACCTCGTCCACTTCATTGGGGCTCAGGCCATGAATTTTGCCCAGGTGGTGAGCGATGGTATGAATGCCCTGACCTTCCAGTACAAAGAACTCCTCTCCTTTAATTTCAACGCCTTTTTCCATAAAAGCCTGACGCCAGGCATTAAAGTGCTGTTCCATGCTCTTAACCACCACTCCATCAAAATCAAACAAGACGGCTTTTTGCTTCATCATTGTAATCCTTTATTTTTCTAACAGTCCATGAGCAGCAAATTGGGCTTGCTCTATTGCTAACGGGGATAGGCTGTTGTTAATCCATTTTCAGAGGTTTGCGTTTTTTACGATAGCGCAAAAAATAGGTATTGTCCAGAGATTCCATGTATTTTTCCAGTTCATTAATCATTCCTTTATTGCTTTTAAGAAAATGGCGGGAATATTCCGTCAGGTACAGACAACGCATAAAGTGCCGGTAGCGTTCTGCCATGGTGTATTTAATGCGGATGATGCGTTCGTTTTGCTCTTTTTTGAGCATCAATTTAAAGAAGACTTCATCCTGTTCAAAGACAAGGTAGTTGCGGAACCAGGCTTCAAATGGCAGCAACCACATGGCAACATTTTTCCGTCCGTGCTGAGAATGCAATCGGCCAAAAAGCATTTTGAATTGGGAGAGATAGAGGTCCTCTTCGTAAAGCTGATCTGCGGCCAAAAACAGATTTTGCGTCAGTACGGCGGTAACGTCTTTAGGCTTATTTTGCTGCAGGTAGATATGCCCGATAAAGACGCGGGCCCAGATATTTTCGGGTTCCTGTTCTTTCAGTTCTTTCAACAACACCAGCGCCTCTTCCGACTCACCCAGCAAAAAACGAAAGATGCCATGAGCCAGTGGGTCTGCCTCCGGGGCCAGATGCTTAAAATGTTTAGCGTAGAGATCGATAAGCAATCTCAGAAAAATACGATTGGTGTAAGGATGAATCTGCTTGTCTGAAAATTTTTGGCGCAGGAAGAAATATTTTTCTTTTAGCACGGGCAGGCTGCTCATTTTGCCTGGATGAAGCTCTTTAAGCAGATTCTGGATTTCTTTAATGATCAGGTTGTACTCAACCTTGGCCGTAATTTTGTAATAGTTCTGCCATTTTTCCAGGGCCTGGTCAAAATGGTGCTGGTAAAAATCTTTTTCCGCCTCTTCCAAAATGCTGTCAAAAACGTCAAACAGTGTTGCCATAAATCCATTCTTTTAAAACGACCATTCACAAATTAGTTTTATTTTTGACGAGATTCAATCTTTATTTTAGAAACCGGCAAAATGCACCTTCACGGTATTATTTCAAAATGGAGAATGGCTTCGGAGCTTTACTTGTTTTGCAGTCTGGAAATTTTTTGCAAATCGCGGTTACTGCCAATTAAAACCATGACGTCGCCCTTCTGGAAAACCGTGTTGGCATCTGGATTATTGTTCACAATGGGTGGCAACTGGCGGCCATCTTTGCTGACCTGTGGCGAGTGAATGGCAATCAGGTTTACGCCAAATTTGGAGCGCAGTTGCAGTTCGGCCGGTGTTTTGCCCACAAAAATATCGGGTACCTGAATTTTTGCCGCGACGGTGCCTCCACCGATGAAGGTAACGTCCAGTAAACCCTGATGCATCAAACGGTAAGAGAGTCTTTCGGCAGCTTCCATCTCTGGGGTGATCACCAGATCTACGCCTACGGCTTTTAAAATCTTTTCCTGAGTTGGATTGGAGGCCCGGGCAATAACGGTTTTGACGCCAAAATTCTTCAGATGCACGGCGGCTAATAGATTGGATTCGAAATCTTCACCAATACACACCACGCCCACATCGATTTCCTCTAGCCCAATGCTGCTCAAAGCCCGTTCATCCATGGCATCCAGCCGAACGGCGTAGGTTACCTGATCCTGAATTTCTTCGACCAGTTCCATCTTTTGATCAACCGCCACAACTTCGGCTCCTTTTTCGATGAGGCTTACCGCCAATTCACGGCCAAAGATACCCAATCCAATAATCAAAAACTTATTCATCTTGTTTTGTCCTTTTCTTAATTAACCGACCATGACATTCTTTTCTTCCGGATATTCAACGCGCAGGTGTTCCCGTGGGGTGGTAATGGCAAAGGCCAGTGTTAGAACACCTACCCGGCCCACAAACATGGAAACAATAATCACCATTTTCCCCCAGTTGCTCAGCCCTGCCGTAATACCCCTGGAAAGGCCCACGGTGCCAAAAGCGGAAATTTCTTCAAACAGGAGATTTAAAAAACTGGCCTTTTCGGTCAGGCTGAGTAAAAAGCTGGAAAACATGATGAAAGAGATGGCAAAGGCGAACACCACCAGGGCGCGATTTAAAATGGTAAAA
Source organism: Caldithrix sp. (assembly GCF_056497305.1). Classification (NCBI taxonomy): domain Bacteria; kingdom Pseudomonadati; phylum Calditrichota; class Calditrichia; order Calditrichales; family Calditrichaceae; genus Caldithrix; species Caldithrix sp. The sequence goes on from NZ_JBSMDE010000089.1 coordinate 15,276, forward strand.
GAGATGCTGCGTTTAAACAATTCGATGCGTGTCTTGCCGCGAATGATGGAAATGAAGCTGGCCACCAAAATCCCCAACGTTGTGGTTTTAATTCCGCCGCCGGTTGATCCCGGCGAAGCGCCGATAAACATGAGCAGCATGAGCAACAGGGCCGAAGAGACCGTAAGATTCGCTGTGTCAACCGTATTGAATCCGGCGGTACGCGCCGTGACAGAACAAAAAAAGGAGTTGATGGTCTTGAAGATCCAGTCTCCCTGAAATGGTTCAATCATTAAAAAGAGAAGCGTGCCGCTGACTAACAACACGCCAGTGACGATTAGGACCAGTTTGGTGTGTACAGAAAAGCGCCGAATCTTTTTACGTGTCGGGTACTCAAAAATGCGGCCCCGGGTTAAATCGATCATGACGACAAAGCCCAGACCACCAACGATGATCAGCAAGGCTATGGTCAAAACCACGGGGTAGTTGGTGTTAAATGACATCAGAGAGTCGTTGTTCAGGGAAAAACCCGCATTGCAGAAAGCTGAAACCGAATGAAAGATGGAATGGTACAACCGCTGTGAAAAATCCCATTGGGGCAAATTCCAGCTAAAGAAGAGCAAAATAACGCCCAGCGACTCCATGACAAAGGTGATCAGAATAACGCCCTTAATTAGGCGCGTAATGGCATCGAGCCGTTCAACGTTAAGCATCTCCTGCAACATGATGCGCTCGCGAATGGCCATGCCCCGCCCAAAAAACAGGGCAAAAAAACTGGAGATGGTCATGATGCCCAGGCCACCGATCTGAATTAAGGTCAGGATGATCAATTGGCCTAACAGTGAAAAGTGGCTGCCCGTGTCCACTACGATTAAGCCGGTGACACAGGTGGCGCTGGTTGCGGTAAAAAGGGCGTCTAACCAGCCAAGATTGTGGCCAGGCGCCACCGCTTTGGGCAGCATCAGTAAAAAAGTACCCAGAATAATCACAATAAAAAAACTGAGCATCAGGGTTTGCGCCGGATGAAATCGGAGATAAGCAATTTTGCGATTTAAACGCACGGCACCGCTGATGATCGTCAAAATAATGACCACCTGGGCGCCGACGATGGTTAATCGCGTAAGCGACTTAACGTTTAAATCGACCAGATATTTTTGAAATTGGGAAAGTCCCAGCTGGTGCAGAATGACCGTTGTTTCGGCAATGATCAATAAGACCAGGGCCGTTTCAAACCAGTGGGAGCGTATGTAGTCCCATTTTTCGAAAGTAAACAGCAATTTAATAAAATATTGAAGCACATAATACAACACGATCAGCACATTAACACGCTCAATGATCTGCGCCGTTTGAGGTGAGATGTAAAAACCATATTCCAGAATCAGGCTGACCAGGGCCAGCACACTGACAAAGAGAAGAGAAATATTAACCGCTTTGATGACCGGTTCTGACAATTCAAAAAAGCGAATTTTCAGCGAGTTCCACCATCCTTTGATGTCCGTAAAGTCAAAATCTTCCTTAGCCACTCAGGGTCTCCTTGTGCACTCCATTTAAAACGCTAATTTACGAAACGGGTTTAAATCTGCAAAATATTGGTTGTTCAAAACTGGCTGGTCAGACGCACGTGGATCTTCCCCTGACCGAAGCTGTCGCCCCTCGCCAGGCCGTAATCGATCCCCATGATGCCCATGGGCGTGGCAAAACGCAGGCCAAAGCCCAGGCCGCGCAGCATTTGTTCTTTTATGGTTTCCTGAATTTTGGTCCGGTAATAGCCAAAATCGGCAAACAGGAATACCCTTGAATTTCGTCCCATGATAAAACGATATTCTAAATTAAGCCAGGAAACCAGAAAACCATGAAATTGTCTTTCGCGGTAGCCGCGCACAGACTGACTGCCGCCGAACCAGAAATAGTCGCTTAGTTGTAAATGCCTGCCGCGGATGTTTTTTAAATAGAATTTGGCAGCCAGCACCTGGTTTTTAAATAGAGAGCGGTACCATTCAAACTGTAAATGTAAACTATTGAGCCCTGCATTCTTTCTTAAACTGTCTCTTAAAAGGATGGCAGCAGGCCCCAGGTTTTGCTTCAGGCCATAGCTGTAACTGCTCTGATAAAAAAGCCCCCTCCGGGGATTGGGAATGTAATCGCGGACATCGTATTGTAGCCCAGCTTGTACGGCATAGGTTCTGGTTTTTACCATGCCCAATTGCCAGGATGCCAGGGAATCCGGATTGACAGCCTGTCGCGAAAAATTTAAGAACAGGGCAAATGACTCGTTGAAATGGAATTGCGAGTTGAGAGCAAAATCATAGGCGATGTACAGAGTGTCTCTTACTTCGCGGCTAAAAGCGCCGCCCACATCGATGGGGAAATTAAATATCCAGGGTTCGAGGTAACGAATATGAAAATTTTCCGATAGGCGATCGCTCTTTTCCCAGTAGAGTTTAAACTTTCGTCCGCTGCCAAAGAGATTTCTGAATGAAAGATCGATTAAACCGGTCAGATAGCCTTTTGCCGTTTGGCTGTTGGCGGCCGGGGGGACATAGCCAAGCACGCCGTCAAACGAAGTGGCGTTACCTTCTTTAACAGTCTGGATGATTAGAACGCTGTCCGGGGCAATGCGCAAAAGTTTTGGCGGCGCTACCTGATCAAAGAGCTGCATTTTTTGAATTCGACTCGTCATCTTGCTAAACCAGGCCTGGTCGAACCTCATCCCGGGGGTGAAGTAGAGCTGGCGCAAAACGACCCTGGGTTTGGTGTAGTGCAGGCCGTTTAAAACAACGTCTTTAATAAAAACAGGATGCCCCTCTTTAATTCGGATTTCAATCCCCACCAGCGCCTGGTTGTCGTTTTCTTCGGTCTGTAAGCGCGAAACCTGTACCCGGGCAAATGGGAATCCCTTTTGCGCTGCCCATTGCAACAGGGCTTTCAGATCGTTGTTCAGAATATTTTGATCAAAGGATTGGCCAGCCCGACTCTGCAGGACAGCCAAATATTGGGCGGACGGGATGGAGTCGCTTGCAATTTGGATCTGTTTAATGTGGAACAGCGGTCCGGCATGGAGCCAGATGATCAATCCTTTCTGATCTTTTAAAAAGGTCAGTGAATCGATGCTTGCTTTCAGGTAACCCTGACGCTGACAATAGGTCAGCAGTTCTTTTTGCTTTTGTTCTAAGTATTGGGCGTCCATAGGCCGTCCGGCATTCAGGTTTAGAGCCTGAAGAAGTTTTTTCTCCGGCCAGGGATACTTCCCTTTAATGTACACCTGATTAATGGTAAGCGCCAGGCTGCCAGAAAGAAAAAGGACGAAGTTTACCCATGTCAGAAATAAAATTTTGCTACTGATCATAAATAAAAGTTAGCTAAATCTGGAATGGAAAGCCACAAAATATTAAGCGGGGCATTCCTGCAATGATTCAAAAATGGGGGAAAAGAGGTAGCGTTTTGATGGAACATTTCACATAGCCGTTTGGAAAAGACAGGTTTAGAAAGCTTTCCATAAAAGATATATCAATTTAAGGTGAGAAAATTTTTGTGCTGTGTGAGGAAGTAAAACCGTTTAATTGTTGATTTGTTGAATTGTTGAATGAGCATCGGGCTGACATTCCGAATTGCCATTGATCGTGAATGGGGCCATGAAAGAAAATCTTCAACACAGGTGGTAAGCCTTCCCCTTCTCTCATATTTTTATTTTGGGAGAGGGGGATCGAGGGAGAGAGGGCTAATTCTTGAAATGACTTCTGCTATTGGAGTAGTAAAGTTAAAAGTATATGAGTGTATGAATTAAATGGTTCCAAGGCACCGGCCCGTCATTATTTTAAAGAAGTTTTTGGTTGCGGCTCTGCAGCCTTAGAATGGACTTATGATATGATTTTATATGAAAAAGTCTCACCAATTGATAATTGTAGTAACATTCTGGGGGATAGCTACTTATTTTCCCTCTTGATTTTAAATGTGATTATATCTAACTTTTACGAGGTGTGATACTCTACCAGCAAGTTTTTGGAAGTGCCAAAAAATAAGTAAAAATTTTCTTAACACTGGAAGAGCATTTACCACAACGCGCCAACACGGGCCTGCTGCTCAACAGAGATTTACATTGATGCGTTGTTAATTTTCTAATGTTTCTGTAGCGCTGAAAGCACGAATGAATAACAATTTTACAATATGTTTTTAACCTGTATTTTTGAGGAAAAATCATGTTAAAGCGTACGATCTTATTGGTTCTTTTTTCCTGCCTTATGCTGAGCGCACAGGAAGCCGTTCCCCGTTCCGATCTGGCCATGGAAATGAAACTCTCAAATTTGTCAGGAATGATTCACATTGATCCCCTCTATGGCACGCTATTCTCCTTAAAATATCATGTCACCAGGAAAATGGCCGTGCGTTTTGGCTTTGAACCTACCTATTCCGGTACCAATAACCAGACGGATCAAACGGATAGCCTGGGCAGCGCTTTATTTTATCGGGAAAAGCAGTATTACAAAGGGCTTGGATTTAACCTGGATTTTCTCTATCTCTTTCCTGCTTCATCTTCAGTTAAGCTGTATCTGGGAGGAGGACCCTCTCTCTTTATGAAAAATGTAAAAGAGTTAAACAATACATACAAACTACGGGTTTATGATGTACATGTTTTAACAGAAGTGGCCTGGTTTGTTAAAAATAATTTTAGCCTGGGGCTGGAATACCAATGGGCCCTAAAAAGGGAAACAATGAAGCACACCTATGACATGCCGGACGGCAAAAAGACTATAGACCGGTCGTTTGTAAAAATGTACAGTAAGCCTGTTACTTTAGTGTTAAGTCTTTATTTTTAACAGGAGGGATGAAGATGCGCCACATTAAAACTTACTTTTTTGTGTTGATTTTGAGCGTTTTCGGCTTTGCGCAACAGCAAGCCTTTCAGTTTCCTAAATATGCCTTGCAGTTTGCTGTTGACGATGTGCTGCGCTTCAGTGCTTATTATGGTAGCCTGTTCAGCGCCAAATACCATTTTACAAACCGCTGGGCTCTGCGCGTAGGATTGAGTGGCAGAACCGAAAAGCTGAATACAGATAATAAAAATTACACGCAAATTAGCGGAAAAGCGGACAGTCTTACGAATAGGCAGGATGGAGAGGGCAGAATGTCTCAGATAGGAATTAATGTAATCCTGCTAAAATATTTTAATCTCAATAAACCCGTAAAATTTTATGCGGGTATTGGGCCCATGCTCAATTACAGCCCTGAGCATTCTACAAATAAATCAAACAGTGCCTACCAAACACAGGAAAATCGTCAGGACAAAACGACCTGGTCTGTGGGGCTCCGTGGAATTTATGGGGTGGAATGGTTCTTTCACTCGCACATGAGCCTCAATATGGACTATGGATTAAAAATCCAGTATTACTGGTACAATGTGAAACAAACAAAAAGGTATAATTCTACGGGCACTAAAAGTGATTACAAACGGACTTCCTGGTCATTCAATCCGCTGACCATACAACTTGGTCTAACGGTTTATCTGTAAGCCCGGTCCGTGTGAAATACGTTGTTTTCAGCCCAACTTTTTCAGAAAGATGCGCATTATTTTTTGCAATATTGGCTAATTTACCAGAAATTCCCTTCTGTTTTATGGACATTCTGGAGAAACATTGAGGCTACCTGCGGACTGGGAAAAATTTTTAGAAGCAGAGTTGGATTTACCTGGTTTTTACCGGAGCTTAACAGCGTTTACCAATCAATTTGCTCAAATCATACCGGACAAGCGCCATATCTTTCACGTCTTTAATCTGGTTTCTCCGCAGAATGTGTGCTGCGTTTTGTATGGCGAAGATCCCTATCCTCGGGCTACCAGCGCCAATGGCGTTGCTTTCTGGGATGCGGAGATTAAATCCTGGGCGGACAAAACCGTTGGCAATTCCATGAAAAACATCTTAAAAGCTCTGCTGGTTGCTCATGGACTGGCCGATTACAAAACGCCCATCAATCAATGCCGAACCATTGCTTTGCAGCAGAACCTTAAAACACCGCAGCAACTGTTCAGACACTGGCTTAAAAATGGAGTTCTCCTGGTCAATGTGGCCTTAACCTATTCCAGCGCTAAGGACAAAAAGCAGCATTTCATCTTCTGGCAAACTTTTCATCAGGCATTGATTAAGGCCTTAAGGCAGCTTCCGCAACCCCCTTATTTTATCTTGTGGGGGAGAAAGGCCCAGCAATGGGAAGACCTGATCGCAAAGGAGATGCAGGATCAGCGCAAAATAATTAAAAATGGGCATCCGACATTCATTCATCAGTTTTTGAAGGCCGGATTGCCCACCTACTCACCGTTTACAGAGATTGAAAGAAAAACCGGCTTTAGCTGGCTCTAAGCTTCCTGTCAGCCCGATTAGAATAGCTCTTCGCCGCCCATGTCTTCGTTGCCGTTCTCATTCCTGCCCCGTCGTTCTTGTTTGTAATTATTGAAAATGTACGAAATGGTTAAAGAAACCATGGGCGATGGGAAATCGATGTAACGATAGTAATAAAATCCGGAACCTTGCGAAGTGAATTCGTGACGCATGGAATTAAACAGATCCCTGATTTGCAAAGTGACCGATAGTTTTTTATCCAGAAACTGTTGTTTGATGGCCAGGTCGCTGCGCACCAATCCTTCGCTCTTTCCCTGGGAAGTTACGGTTGGGCTGCGGTAACCCACATTGAATTGCACACGCGTATTCTTGCCCAGACGGTAGTCGTTGTTAAAACGTAGACTCCAGTTAAAACTTTCCCTGGAAAAATCCTGTTTCAGCAATTGTCCCTCAACTTTGTACTGATAGATGGAAGCCATATAGTTGATGTTCCACCATTTAAAAATATCGCGATTAATCAGAAATTCGCTGCCTAAAGCGTAATCTTTACCCACATTTTCATAGGTGTGCAATAACACGTTTTCCTTGTAAGGATAAACCGAGCGCACGCGTTCCACCTTGTTGTGCGTAACGCGGTAAAAGCCTTCCAGGGAAATTAAGGTCTTTTTGATGAACAACTGGTGCCCTATTTCGTAGGAATCGATGTATTCGGGTTTAAGACCGGGATTCCCTCTGGTGACATTGTAGGCATCTCCCCAGGTGTAAAAGGGTTCCAGCCACCAACCGCGGGCGCGATTAATGCGTCTTGTGTAACTAACCATCAACTGGCGTCCTGGAGCGATCTCATAAGAAAAATGCGCTGTGGGAAAGGCATCCAGCCGATCGATTTTTGCGCTGGCCGAATCCTTTAAACCGATCTCACGAAAGGTGTATTCAGCTCTAAAACCTAACTGGAAGCCCAATTTTTTCCATTTGGAAGAAAAGGTGGTGTAAGCCGAATGGATATTGCGTGTGTAATCGGCAAAATGGCTGAATTGGGGTTGCAGCAGGTAGGTCTGGCTGCCTACTTCGTAATGGTAAATCTTATTTTCTTCTTGAGATTGAAGAATCCGGCTTTGATAGCCTGCTTCCAGCTTGCTGGTTTCAGAAAAGGGATGGGTGTAATCGGCCTTAATGCGCCAGCCTTTGCCCGGGCCATTCTCCGTTGATTTTTGACTCTCGCTTAGTGCGCCCTGAGCGTCAAATAATTCATTAATTGATTTTTCGTCGCCTGTACGGTAATCGTAAATAAGCTGAGCGCTGAAGCGCCGATTCTTTTGCTTCCAGCGATGCTGGTAATCCAGACTTAAGGAGTAATGGTCGCCGGTCCGTTTCCAGGTATCCTGGCTGAGATAGGAAAGGACCTCGTTTGCATCCTGCGAGGTCCATTCTTTGTAATCCAGATTAAAACCGCGTTCCATGCTACGATTTCCAAAACGACCGGCCACACTGAGCACATCCCAGTGGCCCAGATGAACATCCAGGCTAAAACGCAGGCCGTAGGGCAGCATATTCCAGTGCGTGTCACCATTGGAAGTGTTGTAAGTGGTAAACGATCCGGTTTGTGTCTGGCGTTCCAGCTTTTGATCGCCCGGGAAGTTACGCCGGTTGTAATTGCTGGCCACGTTTAGCACAATGGCTTTTTTACGATAACTGAAAAGGAAATCGCCGCCGTATCGGCCAAAAGTGCCTGCACTGGCGTTAACCATTCCACTCAAACCTTTGAGCTTGTTTTTCTTTAGAACAATATTGATGATGCCCGACACGCCATCCGGATCGTATTTGGCCGAAGGATTGGTGATGATTTCGATGTTTTCAATCGAGCTGGCCGGAATTTGCTGCAACACCTCGCTGGGTTCAAGAATGGTCGGACGATTATCGATTAAAATCTGAAAATTACCGCTACCCCGTAACTTAACATTCCCATCGATATCGACTTCCACCGAAGGCACGTTTTCCAATACGTCAACAGCAGTGCCCGATTGGGCTGTGGCCTGCTCACTGACATTGATCACCTTTTTGTCAATCTGATAAGAGATGGGAACGCGTTCCGCTTCCACTTCGACCGCATCGCTCTGCAGAGTCACCGGTTCCAGAAAAATTTCTGCAAGCAGCACTTCGGGCGACCTGGGTGAAACAATCACTCTGTCAATTCTTTTTTTGGCGTAGCCGATAAAATCCACGTCAAGAAAATACCGCCCCCCAGGAACATTTTCCAGTTTGAAATAGCCATCTTTGTCGGTAATTGTACCTGTAACCTGGCTGCTATCGCGTTTTTTGTACAATATGATATTGGCGTATTCGATGGGGCTGCCGGTCTGATCATCGTACACAAAGCCCTGAATTTTGCCTTTAAATTGTTTCATATCCATTCTGCGTGGCCGCTGCGCCCATAAAGTCGGGCTGGCCATGATGAACACGAACCACAATAATAAGAGTTTCTTCATCTATCTGCTCCTGCTTTTTGTTGGTATTACGTTTACGTTGTAATTTAGTAGCGCGTTAAATATTTGGGACAGACTTTTCATTTAAACTTCAAAGTTCTGTCCAGAATTCCTGAGCCAGACAAAGCGAAATGAAGGCATTTTACAATGCGCCTGTCTCAGTCTTTCCAGCCTAAGATGGCCCAGAATCGTTCCTAATGCTGTTGTTTAGAGCACTTATTTTAAAAGATCAAATGCTTTAGGGCGTAGGTCTGTCTGGCTCGGGCCCTTACCTCTCAGGCACAACTTGCAGTTTCACAAAGTAATTCGTGCTTAGTCAGGGCGATTCTGCCTACAAACGCGCGTTGCCCCTTTTGTGTTAATTTAATTCTTCTCTTCGTAAAATCGTCCCACTCAGGTTTATTGGTTTGAGAATCAGTAGTCTTAAATTAGTAGTCGATTTTGTAGAAATTTTGTAGAATCAGAATACTTCTATTAAAAGATTTAAAAGATCCAATACATTAGCGTGCGAAAATTTTTATGTTGTATGAGAAAGTAAAAAGGTTGAGTTGTTGAGTTGTTTAATTGTTGAATGGCCTGTCCGGCTGGGCCTGCCAGACAGGCCTGTTCCCGAAAATCGGGATTTTCGCTTGCATGGGAACAACATTGGTGTAGGTGTTAGGGCAAGTCTCGAGCTGAAGCTCGAGTTAGGTTGCTCTTTCGAATGGTCTGCCAATGTAAGGGATTCTTCACCCCCGATAAATCGGGGGATTCAGAATGACATGCCGGCACGGTTCCTCACCGCCTGGGCAAAACTTTCCCCTTCGCAAATTAATTCGTAATTCGTAATTTTTAATTTTTAATTAAAATTACCCTGTTGTGATTTCTCTATGCTCTCTGTGGTTGTTTAAATTTGTTTTTGGTTGCGACTTGGCTGCTTAAGAGTAGCGGAGGTGAATACCTCTCTAATTTGGTGTTTAATGGAGCGCCATCCGGGGGAGTATTCAGCCAAACAATAAAGAGCCAATCTGGTAAAACAGAAAACTGCTGATCCAGGCCAGAACCAGACCCAGACCAATAGTGGAGAGGGTAATTCGCCAGGATTGGGATTCGGCACGAATGGCCGCGATGGTGGCCACGCACGGTGTGTAGAGTAGGGTAAAGATCATAAAGCTGAGTCCCTGCAAAGGTGTCACCAATGTGGCAATTTGTGTGGCTGGATTCCCGCCATAGACAATGGCCAGGGAGCCGATGACAATTTCTTTGGCAATAAAACCAAAAAGCAGGGCAATAATCTGTTGCCATTCAATGCCTAATGGTCGGAACAGCGGTTCAATGAATTGACCGATTTTGACGGCCCAGGTTTCCGGACTACCGGTGGCCGCGCCAGGCGGTAAATTGGTCAATAGCCAAACGGCGATAACACCCAGGACAATGAGAGTGGAAGCGCGGTTTAAAAAAGCTTTCATCTCTTCCCAGGCGCGCAGAGCTACGGTTTTAACCGTGGGCAGGCGGTAAGGTGGAATTTCCATAATAAAGGGTTCAGGTCTGCCTGCAAAATGGACGTGTTTTAAAAGGAGACCTACCAGGATGACCATTAAAAAGCTGAACAGGTAAAAACCAAAAATAACCCAGGGCGCGATGTTCGGGGCAAAGAGAATGCCAGCTACGAATAAAAACACCTGTAAACGAGCGCTGCACAGGGTAAATGGAATGATCATCATGGTAATGATCCGGTTGTACTGGCTGGAAAGAATTCGCGTGCCCATGATGGCCGGCACGTTACAACCAAAGCCCAGCAAAACATTAATGAATGCTTTGCCATCCAATCCGATGACGTGCATGAGGTGATCCAGCAAAAAGGCAGCGCGGGCCATGTAACCGCTGTCTTCCACAATGGACATAAAGATAAAAAAGAGGGCGATAATTGGGAAAAAGGCGATAACCACGCCCAGACCTTCAATGATTCCGTCAATGATCAGGCGACTAAAAAATGGCGGCATGCTCTGGAAAAGGGAAGAGGCGCGTAAAAAATCTTGCAGGGCGCCAAATCCATTACCGATTACATCCTGTAAGGGCGTACCCAGAGCGTAAATGCCCTGAAACAATAAAAAGATAATGCCCAGGAAGATGGGAATGCCCAGATATTTGTGCAGGAAGATGCTGTCCAACTTCTTGGTGACCTCATCGGTGGCTGTCACAGCCGCGCTGGTGGTTTCTAACATCAAACCTTTGGCAGAATTGAAACGGCATTGAGCGCAGGCCACCGGAATGCTGGTGCCTAAGGATTTTTCCACCTGCTGTCTGGCTTCTACAATTTTTTTCTGTAAGGCCTGATCAGAGCCATTGTTTCGGTTAGTCAGTTTAACAGGTTCCGAAAAATCCAGCAAGCGTTCGGCGATAAACGTTTCATTTAATTTGGTGTTTGGGTTCAGCGTCTTAATTTCGCGGGCAATGCTCTGCACCGATTCCTGCAGGGGGATGGGACAGGCTATTTGTGGAGCATGGATTTTAATCTTGCCTTCAATGATTTGAATCAAGGTATTGACCAGCTGTCCAACGCCTTCGCCGTTTCGGGCAATGATGGGCACGGCCGGAACTCCCAGGTGTTGGGAGAGCCCTTTAATATCGATCTTGATGCCCAGTCGGTCGGCCTCATCCATCATGTTCACAGCCACTACCATAGGAATCCCGCTTTGCGCCAATTGCAGAGTAAGCCCCAGGCTACGGTACAAATTTCGGGCATCAACAATATTGATTAAAACATCGGGCGGAGTTTCAAGAATAAAATTGCGGACAATCTTTTCTTCCAGGGTAGTAGGGGTTAACGAGTAACTGCCGGGCAAATCGATTAATTCAATATCGTAGCCATTGACGCTGAAATGGCCGGTTTTCTTTTCAACAGAAACGCCTGGCCAGTTTCCAACCGCCTGTCGGGCTCCGGTAAGTGCGTTGAAAAGTGTAGATTTTCCGGTGTTGGGGATGGAAATAATTGCTGCCGTAATTTTTTTCTTATGCGCCATGCTTGCTCTTAAACCGGTTCAACAATAATTTTTTCAGCCTCGCCCCGGCCTACACGAATAGAGTGGCCGTTCTTTTTAAGGATGATAAAACCATCCGTTTCGCTCACTTTAATCACATCGGAAATGGACAAATTGCGCATTTTCATTTTCTCAATAAATCCCCGCCCCCCTAAAAAATTACGAATGCGGTAGTAACGATCTCTGTTTTTTACCGCATTCAAAGGCAGGGCAATCAATTTGCAATCCAGACTTTTAATTTCGTCGGTGCGCAGGGCAATGCTTTCGCCCTGATCAATTAAGACTTCGACTGTTTTACCAAGCGGGCCCAGGCGCAAAATACGCATTTTAGAACCTGGTAAAACGCCCATCTGTATCATACGCCTGGAGATGATATTGCGCTCATCCAGAGCCCGAATCAGATATTCCGTATTAGGTACCAAGATCACCTCTTCCATAGGTCAAATTTCCTAAAAATTACAGAAATTTTTGTTTCTGTTATTCTAATTTAACAATAGTTATAGCATTAAACAAATCTAAAATTCAATGCACTTTCTGGAGGCCATGGGAGGCGTTACAATATCTGCATCTTCTTCAACCATCTCATTCCGTTAGAGGGCCTCAAGAGACGGAATTCCTTGAACGTCTCATATTAGCTCTCATGCCCTGATACTCTACCCCAAAATCGAGGCGAAAAGGAAAATCAGTCAATTGGTAGGCGCAGGCTTGATGCAGCGTTTTGTTGAGAGTTCGCGAATTACTGGTCTGGAGCCCACTCTGAATGTCAATTCGACCGATGCCTCGAGTGCCCTGGGACAGAGCGGTGAAATTTTTTTGACTAATTAATTTTTCACTGAGAGATTTTCGACTATTTCCGACTATAAATGGACTCACTCGAAATGACAGTTGGCTGCAGTGTAAGGCGAAAAAAAAGCCAGTCTCTGTAAGACTGGCTGGGTAGCGCGTACGGGATTTGAACCCGTGTTACCGACGTGAGAGGCCGGCGTCCTAGACCCCTAGACGAACGCGCCAACTAAAAACCCCTCAGTTCTGAGGGGTATCAGTACGCCCGGGAGGATTCGAACCCCCAACCTTTTGGTCCGTAGCCAAACGCTCTATCCAGTTGAGCTACGGGCGCACAAAATTTTTCTGGCTGCGGGACGAGGATTCGAACCCCGGCTACCTGGGCCAGAACCAGGCGTCCTACCGCTAGACGATCCCGCACTTTTTATGATTTCTAACCACTCGGTTAGATGCAACACATTTTTCAAATGAGACTGCAAATTTAATTATCAAAAAATATGAAGTCAAATTTCTTTTGGCGCATCGCTCTTTTTCCAATAGCCGTAAAGAAAAGTAGCAAATCCTAATAGATATGCCAACAGGAACAGTAGCCATGGATATTCTTGCGGCACGCCTCCTTTAACGACTCTGGCCGTTTCCCAGAAAAAACTGAGTAATATGAGCAGAGCGCTAAAAATTTCAATTAACCAGAATTTTTTGCTAAAGAGCGGTCCATCAAACTTTTCAGGATGCAAACAGAGTAACATGGCGACCGCAATGAATCCGATGCTGACCAGGGCCGGCGCCAGCCAGGGGCCCACCCACGGCGCGGGAATTAGAAATAGAATGTCCCAATCCAGCCAGCCTGAAGGCCAGTTCAGTAACACTTTGAGCCAGAAATAGTAAAATAGATCCCATACACCAAACATAAAAATAAAAACAATAAAACGCTCCCTGAAACGTCCGTTAAAGGTTCGTGCTGCGAACCAGAGCATAATAATCGTTGATAATTCGCGCCCAATTTCCACCACGGCCACATCCGTGGGGATGATTTTTAAAGGGAATTGAAAACCGTCCGGATAATAGAGCAGGCGTAAGTAAACCACAACGGCCGCTTCCAGATATCCCATGGCAATGGCAAATACGCCATAGTTGAACAGAGCTCGCCAGTTTATTTTAGACTGGATCATTATATTTTCTCCCCCTTTTTGCTTAAATCTTCAATTTCGCATTGGATGTTCACTGCCCGCCCCAGTAGTAGAAGAGTTCATTTAGTCCCATAACATCAGTCATTTTATCCTGTTTTGGTTTTTACCGAAACAACCACAGACTAACTTTTTTTAAGCGCCATTCAAATCAAATCTACAAAAGAAAGGGGACGGGCTCAATATTTAGCTTGCAAGTCTCGACCAGAATCAATAATTTTAATCATGTTATTCAGGGAAAGAATATCGGTGATTAAAAACATTACTCTCTTTTTGATCCTGTTATTTGTATTAGGAATTTCCAGCTTGTTAGCCGCCCCCTGGCACAAAATTACAGGCAAATACGCCTCCGTTGAGTATGAACAACCCTATCAACTGCTGGCGCAACGTCTTTTGTACCTGGCCGACAGTGAGATTCCCCGTCTGGCCAGACTTCATGGACAGGATTCCACGGTACTGAAAACCTGGCCCAGGGCGAGGATTGTTCTAACGGATAAGATGGACTTCAGCAATGGATTCGCCCTGGGTAACAGCGTGGTCATTTATGCCCGTTCTTCCATGTACATGTTTAATTGGGTCGAGCAGGCGCCCTGGTACTACACGGTACTCACTCATGAATTGGCTCATTGGGTGACCTTTAAAGCCACACGACGTAAATTAAATTGGTTTGGAATAGCGGCTAATGTAACGATTCCACGCTGGTTTTACGAAGGCTTTGCCCAATACTGCGCCGAAACCTGGAATCTTTACCGCGGCGACCAGTTCATTCGCCAGGCTCTGCTTTATGGTGATCTAAACTACAATGCTTTGCAAAATCTGGAAAACGGCCGTTTGCTCTATGCCGCGGCTAATGCCTTTGTCCGGTATTTAGCCCAGCAATATGGCGATTCTTCTTTTGTGCGCTTTTATTCTTACAAACAAAACGCCTGGTATTTTGATTTTAAAAAAGCGTTTGAACATGTTTACCATAAATCGCCGGCTACTGCTTTTAAGGAATTCATCCGCCATGCGGTCCTGTTTTACGGAGCCTATTTGAGTCAGTTACCTGAACACCGCTTTCAGAAAGTTCTGGCCTCCGTTAACATGGATCAGTTGTACCGCATTTTGTGGGTGTCACAGAAAGATTCTCTCTTTTTACTGGTGGGAAAAGAAAAGAGCTACCACCGGTTTGTTACTTTAAAACTGGTGCGCATTGAACAGGGCAAAGTGCAATCTGAAAAGATTTTAACCAATAATCTGGCTACAGAGGTGGTAATCAGTCCCGATCGTTCGCTGGCGGCCTTTGGCCATCCGGTTTATGATATTAAAGCCAATCAACTTTCTCTGCAGTTTGAATGGCAGATTGTCTCTTTAAAGACGTCTGAACGTCACAAATTAAGGGGGCGCTACCGGGCGCGTTACGGAGCATTTGATTTTAAGAACCATTTCTATTTGGTGGAAATTTTATCGGATCGTTCGCTCATTCACCGCTGGAATTCTGATGGGCGGCTGCAAAAGTGCTGGATGGTTGAAAACAATATGATCCTGGGTAGGTTGACCTTTGCACCGAAAAATCGATTGTTCTTGATTGCCGAGCAAAACGGCCAGAGATCGCTCCTGCAGTGGAACAAGACCCATTTCGACACTCTGTTACTCGATCAACCCCTGCTGAATGTCCGCATGTTAAACGATCGCTTTTTAGGGGTAACCGTTGTGGAAAAAGCACACCTGCAGATGAAAGTACTTGATGCCTCAACCGCGAAAGTCTGCGGAGAGCTCACCGATCAATTCGATTACTATTTCTCCGATGTAGATTCAGCGCATCAGCAATTGCTGGCCTACCGCTGGGAAGCAGATGGACAACGCGGTTTTTATCGTATCCCTTACGACTCATTGTTCCATCCATCTGTTGCGGAGTATCGCCAGAATAGATATGGCCGCTGGCAAAAGGTGGCGCCGGTTTTTAGCGATTCGTTGTTTAAAGATAGACGGTTCGCAAAGGCTAAAAAAACATTTGAATGGAGTAAAAAGCGATGGGCGGCCTTTCCTCTTGAAAATGTATTTACCATGGCCTTGCCTCTTTACGATCCTTCAGCCGGGGCAGGTGTTTATGGTTTTACGGCCTGGATTGAGGCTTTACAACGCCAGATGATTTTGGGGGCTTTTTACCTTCTGCCCGCTCATTTTAACCAGTCCTTTGCTCTGGTAGAACACAGCTTGCGTGCTTTTAATCTGTTATTTAACAGCGGCTACTATCATGGGCCGGTTATTTTTGCCTTTCAGGATCATGATTGGATTCATCTGGTTGAGAATACCTATTATGTTTCTGTTAGAAAATATTTCTTTCCGTTTCAAAATGGACGTTGGCGAATGGCCTTTTCACTGCGCTACAATTTTTTCCATAATCGATTTCTGGAAAAGGAGATAACCTTTCCGCAATCATTTGGTTTTAAAGGGCCCCAAATGTCTTTTTTGCTACAATACCAGTTGCCCACGCGTCGGGGTTTAAATTTTCCTTTGCGCTATTTTTTTCTTAGTGGGAACCTATTTAAAACCTTCCGGTCGGATTATGATTTTGAGATTATGGAAACTGATGCCAGCTGGGCCGGAGAACTGTTCTGGGAAAGGTTGGGGTTCTGGCAAAGCGTTTCTTTTGTTAAACAGGTAGGCACGTTGCCTCCTTTAAAATCAGTGGGAATCGATCGTTTTTACCAGTTTGAATTGCCCCGCGATTACACCTACACGCGAACCATCCGTGGATTTGGCAAAGATGTTTTGAGCGATCAATTGTTCTGGAGTTCCACAGAATTGCGCTATCTGATTCAGGAAAAGACGCCATACAAATTGATTTTTATGCCCATTCAATTGCTTTCGCTTGATGCGTTTATGGATTATGCCAGATTGGGTAAAACAGCGCTCCAGGAAGTGGCTTCTTTTGGATTGCAGGTTTCCATGGCCCAGTCGGTAATGCGTTTGAGCGCCGGCCTGGCTCGTTCATTTGTTGATTGGGAGAATGGGAACACGACCTATTTTCTGCGTTTTACAGCGCTGTTGAATACGGTTTATGCCGGATTCTGGCATGGGCCGGGAAACGACGATCATTTGATTCTAAAATAAATGTTAAATGGGTCACACAGAGAATAAAGATGAAATTGTATTTTCCTTTTTCCATTTGAATGGAGAATGGATTTCAACAGGTCGGGGCATTTAATCAAATTTTTGGGATTTTAGATCAATTAACATAAATTAATTGATTGTCTTGAGTGTTTGTTTCTGTTTAAAACTCGCACTTCTCTGTAAGTGACGTGGCGGAGCTGTAGGTAAATCTCACAATTTTGGGAAAAATTATGAAAAGCATGATTTTAGTTATTTGCGTGATGTTCTGGACGGTTATTGCCGGTGCTCAATCACTGGAAGACCTGAAAAAGATTGAAGAGTTAAAAAAGCAGCTGGAAAAGGCCGGACAGGCCATCGAGAGCCCGGAAACGACCAGGGTAAGCGAAGTGAAAAGTCTGGAAAAATTCAAAGAAAAATTGACGCCTCCCCCGGCCGCCCCACCCTCAGAGGAGAAGGAAGAAAAAGAAGCACCGGTTACAAAAGAAGCAGAAGTGGTTAAAAAGCCAGAAGCGCTACCTATTTTTGGCCTGGATGTTTTTGAACAGGCTAGAATTGATTTTACTCCTGAAATGTACGGACCGGTTGATGAAGATTATCCCATCGGTCCAGGTGATGAAATCATTATTACGATTTGGGGAGAGGTGGAATTGCGCCATGATTTAACGGTTGATCGAGAAGGGCAGATATTTATCGATAACGTAGGGTTGGTTAAACTGGCGGGCCTGACTTTAAAGCAAGCCCGACGTAAGCTGTTCAAATTAATGGGTAAATCGTACTCTTCCCTTTTAAATAATAAAGCTTTTCTGGACGTTTCACTCGGTAAATTGCGCAGTATTCGAATTTACGTCATCGGTGAAGTAAAAGCGCCGGGTGTATTTACCGTGCCTGCCCTTTCAACGCCCCTTCAGTTGTTATTCTATGCCGGTGGTTTAAAGGAAAACGCTTCTTTACGCAATATTCAAGTCATTCGCAACGACAAAAAAATAGCCGATATCGATTTTTATGAGTTTCTGAAGTCTGGAAAAGAATTTGCCAATGTAAGATTACAAACCCATGATGTCATTTTAGTGCCCACGATTAAAAAGCGCGTGCATTTGCGCGGCGCTGTTAAAAAACCGGCTATTTTTGAACTCAAAGATAAAGAAGCTTTGAAAGAGTTGATAGACCTGGCCGGCGGTTTTTTGGAAAATGCTTACCTGGAAAACATTCAGATACAAAGATATGTGAACAATGAAGATTTAAAGCTAATATCGGTAAACTATAAAGCATTGCTTACCAATGGGCAGAACTTCGCTTTAAAAGATGGCGATCGCATTTCGGTGCCCTATCTCGACCGGGAATTATTAAATTATGTTACTATTAGCGGTCCCATTTATGGCCCGGATCGTTTTGAATACCGACCAGGAATGACCCTTAAAGATTTAATGAAGCAGATTGATAGCCTTCGTGGCGATGCCTATCTGGAACGGGTTCAAATTACACGCACACTGCCTGATCGACGGCAGCAGATTTTAGTCATTAATCTGAAAGACATTCTGGAAAAACCCCAGGCTGATTTTCCACTGGCTCCGCAGGATCATATCGCAATTGCTTCTTCATTATCGCTCTTCCCTCCGGATTCTGTGGCCATTTATGGTGCCGTAAACAAGCCAGGGAAATATCTATTAAAAAAAGATATGACCTTAAAAGACCTGATTTTTGCGGCCGGCGGCTTTGCAAAAAATGCGTTAATTACGGAAGCCGAAATTTCGCGCATCTACCCTTTTAAACCGGAAATGCGTAAACAACTGGCTAAATTGATTTATATTCCAATAGACTCCAGCTACACCAAAAGTTTGTTGCAAAGTCCGGATGAGCAATTTTTCCTCAAACCGTTTGACAATGTTTTTATCAGATTTAATAGCGATTGGGAGCTGCAACGCAATGTCTCGGTACAGGGGGAGGTGGTGCGTCCAGGCGCCTACACATTACAATCCAAAACGGAGCGCATCACAGATTTGATCAAGCGCGCCGGCGGATTGAAGCCCACGGCCTATCTGGAAGGGGCGCGTTTTTATCGTACGCGTGAGGGCGTTGGACAAATCGGCATCGATTTTAGAAAAATTTTTCAAAATCCCAAAGACCCACAAAATATTTACCTGCAAGCGGGCGATCGGATTGTAATTCCGGAAAAGATGTTTACGGTGCGTGTGACCGGTGGTGTCCATTTTCCGGTAAGCATTTTGTATGAAAAAGGTAAGGGAATCGATTATTACATCAAAGCTGCAGGTGGATTTACCGATTTAGCGGATAAAGATAATGTGACCATCCGTCTGGCCAATGGCAAACAGATTCAACCAAAACGCTTTTTGTTCTGGAAATATTTACCAGAAGAGATCACAGCCGGCAGTACGATTTATGTGCCTGTGCTGGCCGAAAAGAAAGAGATCGATTGGTCGGGCGCGGTGCGCGATGCCGCCGCCATCTTGAGCAGCGTGGCCACTACACTGCTGATTTATGATCGGCTGGTGAAATAGGGATTTAAATTAAAAATTAAAAATTACGAATTACGAATTAAAAATTATCACGCGGAGCGGGAGGTCCGCGGCGCGAATTATTCATGATTTTGCAAGAATGGGCAGCTGCCATTCAACTAAGGCAGCGGAGCCGCAGCCTTTAAAAAACCGCAAAGGGCGCAAAGAATTAATTTTAATTAAAAATTACGAATTAAAAATTATCACACGGAGCGGGTGGCCGCGCCCGAATCAATTTGTGAAAGGGCAAGTGGCGCCCTTGGATTTAGGGCACGTGCCAAAATGTCATTCTGAATCCGCTTCAGCCGTAAGAAGAATCCTTTCCATTTGCAGGAAGAATTTCCCCTCCTCCCGAATTTGGGGGACAGGCAATTAAACCATTTAACCATTCAACTATTCAACCAACTGTTAGCCCTCACCCCCTGCACCCCCTCTCCCAGAATAGAAATCTGGGAGAGGGGGACGGCTGTCGCTAACACGGCAGGCTGCCGTGAATTAAGGCTGAAAGACCTGAAGGTTTTCGTTTAGCTGATCAACCAATGGACTCATCAACTCTTACACTCTTAAACTCTTAACTTTTCCCCTCGCCAGGGCGGAATGAGGAATGACAGTCCGGTGACCATTCAACTATTCAACCATTCAACCAATATCTACGGAGGCTATCAAACATGCCATTTACCATTAAAGAGACATCTCTGCCAGGCGTGGTGCTGGTGACGCCCAAAAAATTTGGCGATGATCGCGGTTTTTTTATGGAAACCTACAAAGCATCCGACTTTTTGAATGCCGGCTTGCCTGGAATTTTTACACAGGACAATCAATCCCGTTCCGTTAAAGGCGTTCTGCGCGGTTTGCATTATCAACTGCCGCCTTTTGCGCAGGCTAAGCTGGTGCGCTGTATTAGAGGCAAAATATTTGATGTGGCTGTCGATATTCGTAAATCATCGTCAACATTTGGACAGTGGTATGGACATGTTTTAACGGAAGATGATCCGACCATGCTATTTATTCCGGAAGGTTTTGCGCATGGATTTTATACCTTAAGCGAAACAGCGGACGTGTTTTACAAAGTAACAGCCGAATATTCACCCGAGCATGATCGGGGCATATTGTGGAATGATCCGCAGATTGGGATAGAATGGCCGCAGGGCGAAAAAATTCTCTCGGAAAAAGACAGACGCAACCATACGCTGGAAGAGGCCGACCTGTTCGCATGAAAAAAAGGATGAAAGTTAGCGTCATTTAATTTTATCCAGAAAGCCTGTGGAAATGAAGGCCGACAGCATCTGGAAAGAAGTATTAGAAAAACTATTCGTCGAGTTTTTGCAATTTTTCTTTCCCGATATTCATCAGGATATCGATTTCAGCAAGGGCTATCAGTTCTTAGATAAAGAATTTCAGCAGATTACAAAATCTGCAAAAGCGGGCAGAAAAATTGTCGATAAACTGGTCAGGGTCTATTTAAAAGATGGCCGCGAGCAGTGGTTGTTGATTCACATCGAAATTCAGGGCAGGAAAGAAAAGGATTTTGCCCGACGCATGTTTATCTATAATTATCGGATTTTTGACAGATATCAGCGTGAGGTCATCAGCCTGGCTCTTTTAACCGATCGAGATGTCCACTACAGGCCGAATTATTTTGAGATAAAACGCTGGAATTTTAGCTGTACCTTTAAATTTCCTCTGATAAAAATTATTGATTATGTGGATTATCCTTTTGAGCAGTTTTATCAGAAGAATCCTTTTTCCATGGTAACTCAGGCCTATTTAAAAACCATGGAAGTGGAGGGCGATAATCAGCAGTGCTATCGCTGGCGAAAATATTTTCTTCTTAAATTACTTGATCTGGGCTTGAGGCGCGAAACTATCTACGCCATTTATCAGTTTATAGAGTGGTTGATGGAGCTGCCGGAGGATCTGGAGGATCAACTTTATCATGAAATCAAAGAAATAGAGGAGGGCAAAGAGATGTCCTTACTGACCATTGCCGAAAAGAAAGGCATGGAGCAGGGAATTCAGCAAGGTATTCAGCAAGGCCTTCAGCAGGGAAAAATAGCCGGGAAGATCGAAGGCCTGCGCGAGGCGATCAAAACGGCGCTGGAGATAAAGTTTGGCCAGCAAAGCTTTGCACTGTTCGATCGAATTGAAAAGATCAATACGCTTGAGGAACTGGAAAAATTGCTGCAGCAGGCAAAACAGGCGAATCGTCTGGAAGAGTTCGAAGCGCTGCTGACAAAGGAGGAAGCAAAGTAGCGGAGTAAAGAGATGTCCTTACTGACCATTGCCGAAAAGAAAGGCATGGAGCAGGGAATCCAGCAAGGAAAAATAGCCGGAAAGATCGAAGGGCTGCGCGAGGCGATTAAAACGGCGCTGGAGATAAAGTTTGGCCAGCAAAGCTTTGCACTGTTCGATCGAATTGAAAAGATCAATACGCTTGAGGAACTGGAAAAATTGCTGCAGCAGGCAAAACAGGCGGATCGTCTGGAAGAAATCGAAGCGCTGTTGACAAAGGACGACGCAAAGTAGGCGGAGCAAAGAGATGTCCTTACTGACTATTGCCGAAAAGAAAGGCATGGAGCAGGGAATCCAGCAAGGCCTTCAACAAGGAATTCAACAAGGCATTCAGCAGGGAAAAATAGCCGGAAAGATCGAAGGGCTGCGCAAGGCGATTAAAACGGCGCTGGAGATAAAATTTGGCCAGCAAAGCTTTGCCCTGTTCGATCGTATTGAAAAGATTAATACGCTTGAGGAACTGGAAAGACTGCTGCAGCAGGCAAAACAGGCGAATCGTCTGGAAGAGTTCGAAGCGCTGCTGCCAAAGGAGAACGCAAAGTAGGCGGCAGAGAGCGATCTACTTATTAATGATAAGCGGACGAAAAATTTAAAAATGCCTAATCTACATTTTAGCCTATCATCAAGATTGGAAAAGTTGTAATGGCGGTTTATTTGTTTAAAGTTGCATTGGATTTCAACAAGCGCATTTACAGGCAAATCGAAATATCGGATACGCACACGTTAGATGATTTTCATGAGATCATCTTTCAGGCCTTTGATCGTTACGATGAGCATCTTTATACTTTTTACATCACGAGAAAACCAACTAAAAGTATGGTTCGGCGGCGTGAAGCGCCTGAATTTGCGCATCCCATCGCACTAAAGGAGGCCCCTATTTTCCCTTTAAGAAGGCCAAAGAAAAAATATAATGCCGCCCGGACCAAAATCGGCGAGCTGGGACTGGAAGTAAAAGATAAAATGTACTACCTGTTTGACTATGGCGATGAATGGTGGCATGAAATCACCTTACTTTCAATAATCGAAACAAACAGAACGCAGGGCCTGCCGCGCATCGTTAAAAAGGTTGGAGAATCGCCGCCGCAGTATCCGGATTTTGACGACGATGAATGAAATAAGCGGGCGGTGGTTAAAGAGATAAGAGTTTAATAGTTGAATGGTTGAATAGTTGAATGGTTGAATAGTTGTATAGTTGAATGGTTGATTGGTTAAATGGCAACCGTCCTGTCGCTACTAATCCCAATTCTTCGGATGAAAGCCAGCCCAATTAGTAGGGGCGAAGGATTTCCATCAGTATTTTTTCATTGGCTATGTTTTCTTTGAAAGCGATTCTTTGTTTCGAATGCTGCATTGTTCAGGAAATCCTTCGCCCTTACCACAGAAAAGCCACCAACCTGTCACGACGCCGCGATGAGAATGCTTTACAGTGAAAAATAAAGACCGCTAAGCGTGAATACGATCAGCTGTCCCCCTCTCCCAGACTTTTATTCTGGGAGAGGGGGCGCAGGGGGTGAGGGCTACTACAAGGTTGAATGGTTAATTGGTTGAATAGTTGAATGGTCACCGGACTGTCATTCCTCATTCCGCCCTGGCGATGGGAAAAGTTAAGAGTATAAGAGTGTAAGAGTTGATGAGTCCGTTGGTTGATCGGCAAATAATCCAGGATTACGCTTCAGGATTTTACAAATTACGTAATCTGCAATCATCAAAACGCCTTATAAACTTTGTATTGGCATTAGAAGGGTATCGATTTAGATTTCTGATAGCGATAGAAAGTAAGCGTAATTTAATTAGAATACGAACTTTAGATGATCGAACGTGAAGCTTTAAAAACCGTAATATTAGATCAAAGAGAATATGCTCAAAATATCTCTTTTATTCATCGTCTAACAAATGAGTCGCTCATCCGGGGCAAGGAAATTGCGGTCATTTCCGGTATCCGTCGTTGTGGGAAATCAACCCTTTTACACGAAATTCGCCTGAAAAGCGCTGAACGCGATTACTACATAAACTTTGACGACGAACGACTCATTCATTTTACTGTGGAAGATTCCCAGAAGCTGCACGAACTTTTTATTGAATTGTTCGGCAAGCAATCTACATTTTACTTTGATGAAATCCAGAACATCAAAGGCTGGGAAAGATTTGTACGACGACTTCATGAAACGGGAAACAAAGTGTACGTTACCGGCTCCAATGCTTCGATGCTTAGCAAAGAATTGGGCACGCATCTTACGGGCCGCTATGTCCAATACGAAATGTATCCTTTTTCTTTTAGAGAATTCTTAAAATTTAATAATGTGGCTTATAATAATGAAGATTTATCTACCACTTCCGGTAGGTCCACATTAAAAAGATGGTTTAATGAATATTTTAAATGGGGCGGTTTTCCGGAATATTTAAAAAATAAAAACCGGGAATATCTGAAATCGCTATACGAAAGCATCTTTTACCGGGATGTGCTGGTAAGAAATAATTTGAGCAACGAAAAAGAAATCTTGGAAATCATGTATTACTTAGCCAGCAACATGGCCCGGCCGATGAGTTACAACCGTTTAAAAAATATCATCGGCGTTAAGAATCCTACCACGGTAAAAAATTATCTGGATTATTTACTAATCATGGTAATCATGTATTCAAGGTTGGTTTTGAACCACGATTATGAGGATTTAAAGATTATCTTGATTTTAATGGCTCATGGGAAGTTACTTCTCAAATATCAGGCACGTATTACCGATACAAAAAGAGCTTATTCCTGGTAATCATGTAATCAAGCAAATCCTGGTTCAGAAACATTTTTGAACCGCTATTATGAGGATTTAAAGATTATCTTGATTTTAATGGTTTACTGTAAGGTAACTTTCAATATTAGGCACAGAATTCCGACATAAAAAAACCTTAATCCTGGCAATCCTGCAATCGAGAAAATCAAGGTTCATAATCGTTTATAAACGCTTTATTATCGGAAGGATGTTGGAAAGAGGCAACCTTTCTGATTTTTTACATCTGCTTAACTATTATGGCGAGAAAACTGTAAAGCAAGAAGTTATTCAAATTCGCTATGTGGAAAAAAAGACTTTACGCTTTTGTAGTTTTTATTTTCATATTCTGAAAAAAAATTTAGATACTGCAAATTAATGCAGTTAAAGAACAAGCAGGCATCCTTTTAGTCAAATAGCTGAGCCATAACAGTGTGAGGAGATTTGCCCTGGCTGGCGGAACAGAGCTGGCCCGACGGAATGGGCATAGATTCTCTGACGACATTGATCTTTTTAGTATCACGGATTTTAATAAAGAGCAAATTTTGCAGGATTTAAAAGAATATCTTAATCTGGAAGTTGTAATTATGGATAGAAATAGTTTAAATTTAATAATTAATGAAATTAAATTAATCCATATTGTAAAAATAAGATAGAAATTATGATTGCCATGCTGCATCCGTTTTTGGCGGATGGGATTGAGCAGGCGGAGCTGTGAGTTAAAGTAACAAGCGACTAAGTGAGAGGGGTAAACCCGGTTACTTCAAATATGGGATTTAGAAGTTAATAAACAGGATGCTGACAAATTGGCTGAATGGGGCGTCTGTTATATATGTATGACGGACGAAGGATGAACGAAGGATCGACGAAGGAAAAGCGAAGGTAAAAAGGTAAGTCAGAATGACAGCGATCTCGCGTGCAGCGAAGAAAAAAATGGAATGAGCCGTCCGAAATTTTTAGATTTTTTAAGAAAAGTTGATCCTTCAAACTGATCAGTATCATTTTGAAAAGTGATCAGTACGAGTTTACAAAATGGTACGGAATAGTTTGGGAAATGATACTAATGAGTTTGGTAAGTTTTACTGAAGAGTTTGGGGAATTGACTATGAATGATTTAAAAAGTCAAATTAACGATTCGATAAAAATAAAGGACAGAAATATTTTAGAAAACGTACAAATTCTTCTAAGCAATAAATAATTTTATAACGTTAAAAAATAATAAGTAGGAATAAAGGATGGATAATAAGGAAGATAAATTAGAAAGTGTGTATAATAATATAAACAATTATATAACTGTTTTTGACTTAATTGCAGCGTTTTTTAAACAATATAAGATTGTTAAAAAATTAATTTTATTATTTTTTTTATTAGGTATAATTTATGTTGTTATCGTACCAGCAAAATATAGATCCAGCTCAATGGTTGTCGCAGAAATTAATACAAATGAAGTAATTAATACATTCAATAAATATAATGTATTAAAAAATTTAGGTCTTAATTTTGATAATACTTCTGCCACTTCGTTGTCACCAGATGCATACCCAAAAATTATAAAAAGTAGGGATGTTTTATTACCAGTGATTCATTTAAAATTTAAAATATCAGAGAATGATTCAACTTTTTTAATTGATTATATTAATAAAAGAAATTTATTTTATTATTTAAAAAAGTATACAATCAAATTACCTATTACAGTGTATAGTTTATTTTTCCCAAAGCATAAAGACCTAAGCTTGAAGGATGATGACGCAATTATATCAATCACAAAAGAAGAGGAATACGCAATAACAATACTTAGAGAAAAGATGCTTACTGTGAGAATAGATGATGAAACAGGACTCATTATAATCGGAGTTTTAACAGAAAAACCAGCCCTTTCAGCTCAAATTAATGAGGCTATTTTAAATAGCTTTAGAAAAAAAATACAAAATATTTATGACCAAAAGAATAATGAAAATCTTAAGTTTATTGCGTTACAAATTGCCATAGCTGAACAGGACTTAAAAAAAGCTGAACAGGATATTATTGACTTTGTAGAGAAAAATAGTTCGCCACAAACTATAAATTTGCAACTTGAATTAGAGAGACTTAAGAGAGAAGTAAGTTTAAGGACAAATATACTAAATGAATTGCAATTACAATATGCATTAACGAAAATTGATTTAAAGAAAAAAGAACCTGTCATTAGAATTGTATCAAATCCTTTTATACCAATAAATCCCTCAGGAATAAATAAAATAGTATTAATAATTTTATTTAGTTTTTTAGGACTCTTGGTAGGATTTGTTTATTCTGTTTTCAAATTATTGATAGAAATCTATTCAACTAACCCGGCCTATAGTGATAAGATTAAAGAAGTGAAACAATATTTTCATTATTTAATAAAAAAATAGTGTTTAATTGCATTGATAAAAAAAATATTTTCTTCCAGTTCATGGTTGTTGTTTGGCTCATCTGTTGGGCGCCTTGCTATGTTCCTTACTAATATTTTTGCTGCACGTATTTTAGGACGTGAACTGTTTGGACAATATACCATGATAAGATCAACAATCTCTTTGGCAAGTAATTTTATAACTGGTGCTTTAGGACCAACTGCTACAAAACATGTAGCGGAAGGTGAAGCAAAAGAGCCAGAAACTTTTTTAACAAAAATATTAGCAATTTTTTTAATTAATATAGTATTTAATATTGTTTTTGCAATTACAATATTATTATTTTCTAAAGAAATAATACAGTCATTTTTTCTTGGTGAAATTTCCTTAATAAATGCATTGTTTGTTGGTATTCTTCTTCTCTTTTCTTCAACAAATGCTTATCTTACTCAAAGCATATTGGTAGGATTAGAACGATTCAGAATAATTGCTTTAATTAATCTTGTTGTGTCAATTTTAATTTTCCCAATAATATTATTATTAATAAAATACGGAAAGGTAATTGGTGCATTAACAGGTGTTACTTTATATTTTACCTTTGATTTTTTCGTAAAAA
The DNA here is from genome assembly GCF_056497305.1 of Caldithrix sp. Classification (NCBI taxonomy): domain Bacteria; kingdom Pseudomonadati; phylum Calditrichota; class Calditrichia; order Calditrichales; family Calditrichaceae; genus Caldithrix; species Caldithrix sp. The sequence goes on from NZ_JBSMDE010000089.1 coordinate 42,702, forward strand.
TATTTTTTTTAAAAAACAAAATTTATTCTCAATTTAAAAAATTAAGAATAAATTTTTTTTTATCTCAACTTAAGAAATTAGCTTCTTTTAGCCTGCCTTTAGTTTTGTCACTTTTTTTTAGCTCTGGAGCATTCTGGTACTCCAAAGTTGTTATTCTAAAACAATCCAATAATTTTTCTGAAATTGCAATTTTTGATGCTGCTTATCAATGGTTAACTATCATTATGTTAATAACTGGAGCAACAACAAGCGTTGCTTTGCCAATGTTTTCTAAAGCAGTAGGCAAAAACAATAATGCTGAATTACATAAAGTATTTAAAATTAATTTATTGGTTAATATTGGTATTTCTGCCACAATAGCAATTTTTATTATTATATTTTCATCTTATATTATGAGTTTGTATGGAGAGAGTTTTAGAGAGGGGAGCAAAATATTATCTATATTAGCTATTACGTCAATCTTTTTTTCAATTTCAAGTATTTTGAATAAATACATGATTTCTCACAACAAGGTATGGTACGTATTGGGGACGTCTTTTTTAGGAATGTTAACATTATTTCTGATTCTATCTCAGTTGAAAAATATGTATGCGTTTGGTTTATCAATTGCCTTTTTAAGTTATTATTTAATGACTACGTTGATTTATACAACTTTAATTATTTTTAGAAAATGAATATTTTACAAATTAATAAAAACAAATTTATTTTATCCTCTGGTTTTATATGGGGACTAAGCGGCTTTACTATAGAAATAGTTAGTGGAGAATCCGGTTTTGTTGATTTTTTCATACGCTTTCTATTTATGATCGTTTCTTGTTTTATTATCTACAGTAAAATAAAAATTCAAATAAAAAAGGAGTACCTTCCAACAATTTTATTTTTATTAATATTTCTTACATTTTTTCTACTTTCTCTTATTATTAACAAGGCGTCTGCAATTTTTTTTATTAGAGAAATGCTATTAGTTTTTACGGCTTTTACTGTAATTGCTTTAATGAATGACAAAGAAAATATTTATTCTTTTTTAAGAGGTATATTTTTGTCATTAATTTTGTTGAATTTTTATTATTTTATAAATATTGATTTCAATAATTTTTTTTCCCCTTTTTATAGACTTTATACACATTTAAATCCTAATGGCATAGGGACTGCTGCTGTTATGTTGTTTGTGATTGCTATGTATTCATTTTATGCTACTAATAATAAGGTTGAAAAGTATATATTTTTTATTAATATCATTTTGGCTTTTATAGTTATTTTGGCAACACGGTCTCGAACCTCTATATTAATGGTAATATTAGCATTTTTTGTGTTAAGTTTCATTTTTAAAAAGAAGAAAACTCTTATTATAAGCTTATTGTTTAGTATTATATTAATTCTTTATAACTTTAATACTTTTAGCTTAATTGTTAGATTGGAGAATCCACCAGGGTATAGTGGTCCTGAGAATGTTTCTAATTTAACAGGGCGAACAACATTATGGATAAGAGGCTTAAATGTTTTCATTGATAATTTTTTGTTAGGTGTTGGGCCAGAACGAGCAAAAGTAAAAGTAATAAATCATATGAGTCATTATCACAACGCATATATACAACTTATGGTATCCGGGGGTATCTTAACATTTATTCCAATTTTAGTTTTAGTAATAAATTCAATAAAAAATTTATTATTATATAAAACTGAGCCGTTGTTTAAAGTAATATTCATTGTGGGGTTAACAAGCAGCATGGTAGAAAACAGGCTACTGAATTTTGGTAGCCCAGGAAATTTTTTGTTTTTATTGTCTTTTTTATTTTTAAATTTTTTCCCTGGATTAAAAATAAGAGGAAAATTAGATAAATGAAACGAGTAGCGTTACAGTATTTAACTCTACCTCATTATAGACGTTCATTATTTAAATACTTGTGGAAACATTCCGAAATTGATTTTTCAATTGTATGTGGGAAAGTTTCTCCTTATACAAATCTTAAAAATTTTGATCCTGCTTTAGATGATAAAGTTACATTTATAAAAAACATATTTATTAAATTTGGAAAAAGGAAATTTATATGGCAAAAAGGTGTTTTTAAGGCAATTATGAGCTACAATCCCGAGTATATTATTTTATTAGGTTTTGATCCTCATATTTTGTCTAACATACCGTTGTTTTTTTGGGCAAAACGAAAAAAAATTAAAATATTTTGGTGGGGACACGCTACTTATGGTAAACAAGGTTTTATTGGTAGATTAATACGTTTATTTTTTTATAAAAATGCGGATGGAATATTGACATACGATGAAAAAGGAAAACAAAGATTAATTAGCATTGGAGTAGATAGTAAAAAAATTTTCACAATATGGAATTGTTTAAACGATGAAGATTATCCTTCTGAAGATATTTCTAATAGAAATAATAAAGATTCATATTATAATATAATATTTACTGGCAGAATTACCCCCAGGAAAAAGATTAATATACTAATTAAAGCCATTTCGGTATTAATAAAAAGAAAATATAATATTAGGCTACATATCGTAGGCGAAGGACCAGAATTGTCTGAATTGAAAAGAATAACCAAATTATTAAATATTGAGAGATATATTAATTTTCATGGCCCTATATATGGGAAAAAATTATCAAATTTACTAATAAATAGTGATATAATGGTTATCCCTGGATGGGCTGGACTTTCTGTTATTCATGCCTTGGCATATGGGATACCTGTAATAAGTAATGATAACCTTTCCAAGCATCCTCCTGAAGTTTCTGCTATTATACCAGGTAAAACAGGAGATTTTTTTAAAGAAGATAATGTCGAGGATTTAGCCCAAAAAATTATTGAATGGCTACCTAAAAAACAAAAAGTTAGTAGTTATTGTAAAACCTTGGTAAAAGAAAGATACACGCCCCAAAAAGTGGCACAAAGATTGGTAAATGCTCTAAAAGAAATTTAAAAAGAGGAATGTTTAATGCGTGTATGGATAAAAAATATTCTAAAAAAAATAAGGATTTTTTTTATTGTTCGTTTTAAGTACAAATTTGTAGAAGTTGGGGAAAATTTTTATTGCGGTAAAAATTTGTTGGTAAAACCAAATTCTGTATATATTGGCAATAATGTTTTTATAGGGAACTACTGTCATTTATCAGTTCCTAAATTAGAAATTCATGATTTTGTAATGTTAGCATCCAATGTTGCTGTGGTAGGAGGAGACCACCGTTTTGACGTAGTAGGTGTACCTATAATTTTTGCTGGAAGAGACGAGCAAAAAGGGGTTGTAATTAAAATGGATGCCTGGGTAGGGCATGGAAGTATCATTTTAGATGGTGTTACTATTGGAGAAGGAGCCGTCATAGCAGCTGGTTCTGTTGTAACTAAAGATGTTCCACCATACTCAATATATGGAGGAGTTCCCGCAAAGAAAATAAAAGATCGATTTAAGTCTAAAGAAGAAATTCAGCGTCATAGACAAGCATTAGAAATATATAAAAAAAGTAAATAACTTTTAATAATACTGATTAAATCTTTTTTTATTAATTTTATCCCAAGATATTGATATTTTTTTGAGTCTTCGTTTAAACTTAACAGATAATAATGAAAAAAGCATTCCAGAATCAAAATTAGTAAAATATGTTAAAAAAAATTAACGCAATATTTCAATATGCAAAAAATATGGGGCCAGAATGGACGCTTTTTAGAATTCAATATGAATTAAAAAGAAAGGCTGGATATTTTTCTTTGTTAAACAAAAAAATATTACAGCAGGCTGAACGCTT
>NZ_JBSMDE010000090.1:0-10190 GCF_056497305.1 Caldithrix sp.
GTAAGGGCGAAGCATTTTTTGAAAAGTCTTTCTTAAGAGCGATTTTAACTTTTACACAAAGAGGTTGCGCTAATTGGAACAACCTTCAGGAAAATGCTTCGCCCTTACGCCTGAGAAAGATTTCTCCGCTCTGTCCCGACGTAGTCGAGACATCGGTCGAAATGACAATGAAGGAGTGCTCGCGTGCCGACGTGTCATTCCAAATCCCGATTCATCGAGCAAGGGAAGAGGAATCTCTTGCACGGCAAACACAGGCTATCCGCTGGCACAGAATCAGCGGCTGAGGAGAAAACATTAAACATCAATTTGAATGTTTCGCAAAGTTAAATTTTAAATAAGGAGGATGTTCCATGCGCCATCGTTACCTTTCTCTATTTTTAAGTCTATTTATTTTACTGTTGGCCGGAGGGCTTTCTGCCCAAACAGCCAGTTACGACACCGTCACTGTTTACGACATCCAACATGTCACCGATCCGGCTGTGAACGACCAGTCCCCTCTTTTTGGCGACACCGTTGTGGTACGCGCAATGGTGATGCATTACCCACGTGATCTGTGGGTAGGCGCTCGCTGGGCCTGTTATGTAGTGGATCCGGATAGTTTCCCCAAACCCTGGAGTGGTTTTTTTATCATTCAACACGACACCACAGAAGTTAATACGCTTTTCGGATTTGTCGAACCGGGCATGATCTGTTACTTCACCGGGGTGGTGGATGAATACTCTGGTTTGACGCAATTGGCCTTATTGACTGATCCGGTGGTTCCTGTGGAAATACTCTCCACCAATAACCCCATGCCTGATCCCGTGCAATTGACCACAGCCGATCTTTCGACCAATGATGTGGCTGAAAAATGGGAGTCGATGTGGATAACTCTGAAAAATGTTACCATCGTGAACAACAATCTCAGTTCCAACACAGCGTCTATCACAGACGATTCTGGCGGTTTAACCTATCTGGATGATTACTTCTGGTGGTTCCGGGGACGGTTCAATGACAATGTTTACCAGTGGCCGCCGACCGGCACTCAATTAAATGTACAGGGTTTCGTCCGTCACGTTAATGTGGATCAATACACCGTCAACCCCAGAAATGAAGACGATCTGGAAACCCTTTCCAATCCTCCGGTCATCCATGAAGTTTCGCGGATTCCTGGTAAACCCACACCGCGTACAGACGTTACCGTAATAGCCCATATTACCGACAATACCGCGGTTTCCAAAGCCGTTTTACATTACAGTGTTGACTGGAATCCCTTTGTAGAAGTAGAAATGACCAGCGCAGGCACCGATTCCTTCTCTGCCAAAATCCCTAATCAGGTAGATGGCAGCTACGTCCGTTACTTTGTTTACGCCATTGACGACGCGGGTGATTTCACAACAGCGCCTGGCGACACCTCGTATGAGATTTACTCCTACGTCGTTCGTAGCGGCAACCTGGATATTAAAGACGTTCAATACACCTGGGGCTATCCCAATGACGCTTCCCCCTATGTGGGCTACGAAGTTACGCTCCAGGGTATTGTGGTTTCCGATACATCGCATTTTCCTGGTTTTTATGTCATTCAACAAAAAGAAGAACCCTGGTACGGGATTCAGGTCAGAGATACTTACCATCCTGATTTAAAGGTGGGCGATGAGATTAAAGTTACCGGGACCATTGAAGAACGCTATGGCGTAACGCGCATCGTGGTCTCGGATAGTGCAAACGGGGTCCAGGTATTAAGCTCCGGGAATGCGGTAACGCCAATGGATGTACAAACCGGTCAAATTACAACAGGAGGACCGGATGCCGAGGCTTACGAATCCTGTCTGGTTCGCGTGGCAAATCTTACCGTGGCCAATCCCTTCCCGGATGCGCCCAGCAATTTTGGTGAATTTACAGTGGATGACGGCAGTGGTGAACTGCGCGTTGATGATCTGGCCTATGATTTTGCCGGCAATCGCGATTCCTCCTTTGCCCAGAATGACCACATCGATGAAATCATTGCCGTACACTATTACAGTTTTGGCAACTACAAAATCATCCCCAGAACAAAGGATGATATTCACGGCCATACGACCGCTATTGAACAGACGCCGCTGGTTCGGAATTTTCAGTTGAAGCAAAATTATCCCAATCCTTTTAATCCAACCACAACCATCGAATTGACCCTGGCCAAACAGGGCCAATATCGTCTGGACATCTACGACGTACTGGGCAGAAAGGTACGTACTCTGCTCAATGGCCAGCTACCTGCTGGTTTTAAACGTTTAACGTGGGACGGCAGAGACGAGACAGGTAAAATGGTAAGCGCCGGCATCTATTTTTACACATTAAAAGGAGAGCATTTTAAACAGACCAGAAAAATGTTGTTGATTAAATGATTTCGCGCACCCTGTGAGCTTGCCGAAGCCATGGTCTTTCGGCAGGCTCACCATGGCGCTTTTAATTTCGTCCGGTCGTTTCTATTCATCTCAAAAGGCCGGACACGTAGCAAAACAGACATTTTTTCAAAGCTTAACATTAGAGAAGCAAAAATGGTAAACGCTAAATTGAAATGCATTGTAACCGGCAGTCTTGCGCTGAGCATTGTACTGCTCCTGTTCTCCTGCAAAGAGAAGATTTCCGGCACTTACGCCCAGAATGCGCCGCCAGAGACCTTCTTGTTTGTGCAATCTACAGGCAGAGACACCCTTAATCAGACTGCCAGCATTCAAAAGTTGTACTGGGATGGCCTGGACAAAGACGGTTTTGTGACCGGCTTTTACTACACCTGGAAGATGCAGCCAGATTCCGCAGACTGGCAATGGACCGAACAACGCTCCTTAACCTTTCCTTTAAAAATAAGCGGCGCAGAAACCAGCTATGTCTTTCAAATTCGGGCCGTTGACAATGATGGCGCCTGGGATCCCACTCCGGCGCAACAACTCTTTCCCATTAAAAACACGCCACCCAGCATCAACTGGCTGCCCACCAGCCGCATTCCGGACACCACCTTTACCGTTGCCAGTTTTGTCTGGCAGGCCAGTGATCTGGACGGAGATACCACCATCACACATTTTGAATATGCTCTGGACGACACCTCACAATGGCACAGCATCGCCGGTTTCCGAAGAAACTTAACCCTCACCGCAGACAGCGGTCTTACCCAGGGAGAGCACGTCTTCTTCATTCGCGCTGTAGATGTAGCCCACAGCCGTAGCCCCATCATCCGTATGCCTCAAAAAGGTACCTGGTATGTCAAGGAGCCCAGGGGCAGCTATCTTTTGATTGATGACTTTGCCAATGAAGCCCAATCCAACTATCCGGACCGCTATTACAAATCCATGCTCCGCCAGGTTTTGCCGGAAATTGATCCTCAGGCTGGTTTTGATTACTGGAATATTGAAGAACAGTTTCCTGCTTCCCGCCTGCAATTCATCGAAACCTTAAAGCTGTTTAAGCGCGTCATCTGGTACTCGGATCTGATTCAGGAAACGGATGAACATTTTATTACGGCTCAGGTGGCTATTCCGGAATTTTTAAATGCCGGGGGTAAAATCATTTATTCTGTTCAATTCAATACCGGCTTTGGCGCCCTGGGCAATCCCCTGGAATTCACTCCAGTCGATTCACTGGGCAAGATGTTCAATTTCATCACTTCCAACAGTCTTTACTATCCGGATTCCGTTGGGCAGGACGATCTGCAGAGCCTGTTTGGCGTCCAACTACCGGAATTGAAAGTCAGCAAAATCATCGTCGGACTGATGGCCCTTAAGCCCAAGCCAACAGCCATTCCATTGTATCGTTATGACGATCCAAAATCGGAGCAGGATCCGCTCTTTATTTTGTTGGGTCGCAACGACAACAAACAGGGGCTGGATGCTTACGATTTTATTTTTTCGGCCACGCCTCTACATTTTTTGCAGGGCAATAACAATCTTAACGAATTTTTTAAAATCGTTTTTAGAGACATTTTTACAACGGACACAAACTTATGAGCAGGTTGCGTAATATTTTTGTTATTTCGCTGGTATTAAGTGTTTCGGCGCTATGGGCGCAAAAAAGCGGCGCCATCCGCGGTGTGGTGACCGACAAAAAAACCGGTGAACCACTGGCTGGCGTCAACATTGTGGTAAAAGGCACCTATTACGGCGCTTCAACCGATCTGGAAGGTTTTTATTCCATTCCCAAAATCGAACCCGGTGAGTACACGATTGAAGTGTCTTACGTGAGTTACAAAATCATTCGCCAGACCGGCGTTAAAGTAAAAGCCGGCCAGACACTCACCCTTAATTTCCAGCTGGAGTCCTCCATTCTGGCCCTGGGACAGGAAATTACCGTCATCGGAGAAAAGCCACTAATGGACCTGGAACAAACGACCACCGCTCGTACTCTTACCCAGGAAGAGATTCAAAACCGCATTGTGGAAAACGTGACCGACCTGGTCAGTCAGCAGGTGGGTGTTACAAAGCAGGATGATGCCATCTACATTCGCGGTAGCCGTTCTTACGAATCCCAATATCTGGTGGAGGGGCTTTCTGTGCAGGATCCTCTTTCCGGAACCGGTTTTGGTCTGCGCCTCAGTTCCCACGCCATCCAGGAAATCGAGGTGCTTACCGGTGGGTACAAGGCCGAATATGGCCAGGCCACTTCCGGGGTCATCAGCGTTAAAACGAAATCCGGCAGCGATCAGCTCGACGGCTACTTTTCCATGAAATCCGACAACCTGTTTGGCCAGTTTCGCGATGCGGATTTCAGCTTTAACACCGACCATTGGGAACTGAGCCTAAGCGGGCCGGAACCTTTGACCCGTCTGTTTTCCAGAGCTGGCCTTCCTTTGCCCGGTAAATTCTATTTCTTTTTCGATTTGCAAAGCAAGGTGTTTGACGACTACACGCGGGCCACAGCCAAACAACTGCACTCCTCTATTGCGCCAACGCTGAATGGGCTGGTGGACAAAGACTTTTTTGCTCCCAGAGAAAATAATCTGTGGAGCGCGCTCTTTAAATTAACCTGGAAGTTGAATCCCACGCACAAACTCACTTACATGTACAATCGCTCTCTGGTGATCAATCAAAACACGCAAACCTTGCAAACCAATTTGAACTATGTGGAACCAAGGCCCGGTTTCCCTTACAAATACATGAAATTACTGGACAATTTCAATACCTTTACCCATGATAATGAGCAAATCTCTTTAATCTGGAATCACACACTGAATTCCACTACCTTTTACGAGCTCAAATTCAGTCGTTACTTTGCCCAGTTGCGTTCCGAATGGGGCGATGATTTGTGGCATGGTTACAGCCAGCCGCTGGACGTTCCCCGCCTGCCCGTCGAGTATTACACGCCGTACGGCGATTCCAGCAAGGTGCGAGTTATTCCCGGCGATGGCTTTTATGATTACGGCAACGCCCTGTCCTGGCACGATCATTTTATTTACGCCTACACGTTAAAGGGCGACCTGACGCACCATGCCGGAGATGTGCACACCTTAAAAAGCGGGCTGGAAATGTCGTTTAAAGAAATGCAGTTGATCGACATCCAGGAACCATTTGCTGGACCGTTTGGCTCCAGTCAGGATTTGTTCCATGTCTTTCCGGCAGATGGCGCTTTTTACCTACAGGATGATATTCGATTTGGCGGTTTTATTTTAAATGCCGGCTTTCGCCTGGACTATTGGGTGCCTGGATCCTTTGCCGATCGGGCCATTGAAGATACCACCAATTTCATCAGTGCAGACCAGCGTAAGAAGTACAAAAAAGATTCCTTTGAATTTTTGGGTCGTCGTGTTAAAGCACGCCTGATGCCCAGAATCGGCGTCTCGTTTCCGGTTAGCAACAATCAGATGCTCTATTTCAATTACGGTCATTTTTCAAAACGTCCACGCCCCCAGTTTGTGTACTCGGGCCTTTCGGCGGTCAGCGCCCGTTCCGCCTACCAGACTTACGGCAACCCGGCCCTCAATCCGGAGACCAGCGTTAAATACGAACTCGGTTTGCGAAATCAGTTTACCGAAAATGACGTGTTGAGTATTTCCGCCTATTACAAAGATATTTTTGATTACGTAAAAACCACCCGTTTCCGCCTGCCTGGCCGCGGTGGTCAAACAGCCTACACCTATGTTAACCTGGATTACGCACGGGCGCGGGGCGTTGAGCTGGAATACAAAACACGCGTTGGTCAGTATCTCTATGGAAACGTGGCGGCCAGCTACTCCATCACTACCACCAAATCTTCCAATGCTTCTTCCATTTTGCAAATAGATCGCAGCGCTACCGGCGAAGATGTTCCCATCCGTGAATCGTACGCCGCCTGGGATCGCCCCTGGCAAATTTCCGGCAACCTGAGCTTACGCGTCTCCAGAGATCAAAAACCGCGCTTTCTGGGCATTCCGCTGTTCAGCAACTGGAATTTGAATTTGCACTTTTTTGCACAGGCCGGCCGGCGCTACACGCCGTCGGTCTTTTCCGGACAGTACCGCACCGACGGACGTCCCATTTACCTCACGCAATACGACGTGGAAGAAAAAACGCGTTACAGCAAAGTCGGCAGCAGCTGGAAATGGGTTGACCTGAGCTTCAAAAAATATTTTGATCTGTGGGACATGCATTACATTTTCTACTTTGAAATCAGGAATCTGTTTAATAACAAAAACGCCCAGATCATTAATCCGGTAACAGGCCGGGCCTACGAATATGGCGACCCTGTGCCCATTAGCTGGAACGATCCGCTTTACCCGGACCGGCACTGGCCACACGATCCTTACCCTTTTGATCCGGCTCGCTACCGGGCGCCCAGACACATCATGTTCGGTTTTTCACTGGAATTTTAACGGAGTAAAGAAAGCAATGATCAGATTAAGGCACAAGGCAATACAATTTTTGACAATGGCGCTGCTGGTGGGGCTGGCTGCCGGCCCACTGCACGCGCAACTTTTTCCTGATTTAGGCGGCCAACGGCGCGGCACATCTACCGCTCAATTCTTAAAGATCGGTCAGGGCTCACGCGCCCTGGGCATGGGCGAATCGTTTGTGGCCGTGGCCAACGACGCCGAAGCCCTGTATTGGAATCCCGCCGGTTTGAACAACTTTGACCGCCACTCCTTGATCTTTTCGCACACTCAGTGGCTGGTTGAGGTTCAACTGGAGTTTGCCGGTATGATCTACCATTTAAACCCTACCAATGCCTTGGGGCTGGCCATTACCTTTTTGCACACCAATGAAATGAAAGAGACCACCGAATTTCAGCCTCTGGGCACCGGTCGTTATTTTTCCTACAGTGATTTTCTGCTCAGCTTAACCTATGCCCGGCGCATGACCGACAAGTTCAGTTTTGGTCTTTCTGCCAAATGGATGCAGGAAAACATTGCCGAACTGACCATGCGTTCTTTACTCTTTGATCTGGGCATTTACTACAACACCGGCTGGAAAACAACGCGCTTTGGCGTGGTCATCTCCAATTTTGGCAACGAAATGGCACCCAGCGGAACTTTGCTCTACAAAAATCTGGAAAACCAGGAGGTAAAGGTTACCTCGTTTCAGTCTTTTCCGCCTCCCATCGTTTTTCGCATTGGTCTGGCCGCCGATTTCGTCTCTACCGATCGCCATCTGCTCACCGGCTCGGTACAGTTAAATCACCCGAATGATAATAAGGAAAATATGAATTTCGGGCTGGAGTACGGCTGGCAAAAAACCCTCTTTTTACGGGCAGGATTCAAAACAGCTCAGGTGGAAGAAGGCCTCTCTTTTGGCCTGGGTTTACGCCACAATATTGCCGGCTTGGGACTTAACCTGGATTATGCCTACACCAACTTCGGCCGCCTGGGATATGTAAACCGTTTCACAGCAAAAATAGAATTTTGAGGATGGTGCCAATGATCAAAATAAAACTATCTTTTTGGGGATTATTTCTGGGCCTGTTGCTCTGGCAATGCAAACATCAGACACTCTCTTTACCCAACATTCCGCCGGATGAGCCCAAAATTGTCGGTGATGAATACATTCAGTTGAACGTCAAATTTGACGCGGCCAGCGGCTATGATTTTAAAAGCCCCGGCGACATCTATTACGGGGCCGACAACTTTTTGTACCTGGCCGATACAGGCAACGATCGTATTGTGATGATGGACCTGGGCGGCGGCATCATGGGCTATTCGCAAACCATCCCCCACCCCGAGGCCATTACGCAAAACGACAGCCTGGCTCTGTTAATCGTGAACAAAACCAACAAAATTTACAAAATCGACCTGTTCAAACATCAGCATCAAATTGATCAGGCGCCGGTGGAGGTCGTTTTCGAGATGTCTTCCGAACCGACGCGTCAGTTTACTGGCATCAGTGTGCACAACGGTTTTGAATACTACGTCACCGTGGTCGATTCCACGGTTTCTCCGGTGCTCAGTCAGATTTATGATTTTTACGGCAATGATGTCTGGAAAGGGCCTCTACCCCTCTACAGCAATGGTAGCGGACTCTTCTCGGCCTTAATTCCCACGGGAATTACATCGTTACGGGAACAATATCTGGATATTTCTTCCAGGGAAAAAACCCTTGGATTCATCTTTTGCCAGAGCGGTTCCTACCCGCCAGCCAATCTGTTCAATTATTACAAGGTACAATACATTACCACCACGCTGTTTGAAGGGCAGGAGGTACTGACCCCTAAAACCGACCTTTCCGGAACGCCCGAAGAGGACTACCTGTATTACTATGATAAATTCTATCTGCCGGAAGACGTGGCCCTCGATTACTCGGGCAACATTTTTGTGGTGGACGCCGGTTCGGCCGATGGGAGCCATTTACCAGGCTTTTACCGCTTTGGACCAACCGGACAGCAACAACAGGCTGTAATCGGTTTTGGAAGCGGCGATTATCAGTTTAAAACGCCAAAAGGCATTGCCGTAACGCGCAATACAGACAATCAAACGGTTTATGTTTCAGATACAGGGAATAACCGCATTTTACAATTTAAATTGTCAAGAGATTTGTAACAAACTGCTGCTGTCCGCTGCAAATTATAAGCTTAAGGAGACCATACCTGGTTACTTTTTACGTGGGGAATGAGCTCGGACGCCGACATCGGACTCGAGTATCAATTCCATACAAATAAATATGTGTATTAGTTGGTTTAGCAGGTATCAAGTTAAAATATTCTTCTGATATGGAAGTATTTAGTGATGAATAAATACCGAGTTTATAACTTTGAGAATACAGGCTAGAGACAAAAAAAAGAAAGGTTAAAATGATTCTATTCATTTTATTACCTTTACCGTTTAAAGATTTAAAAAGGCATAATGACCAGGCTCACCGGCCTTTATAGAGTGGACAGAATAGCGGTCAGGTGAAGCGCCTGGTTGAACTAAGTCGCAAAGCGACAAACTTTAAGTTTCGTAAAAATCTTTTTCTCAATACAGTAATCCACATAGTGGAAAAAATTTTCACTGGCTGGTTACAGTCCCAGAACCGTTAAGGCCTCTTCCTACTACGTTAAAAAATTCCTGGAATATTTTAACAGATATCCCATGTTAACACATAAGAAGAAAACAGTCAAGTCCAACGCCGGAATTAGTGCAATATCTATATTTCTATTACTTCTATTTCTGTGATACGTTTAAAATCAGCAATATTATTAGTGGCAATCGCTGATACGCCATGCGCTTTACCAATGCTTGCTATTTCTACATCGTGAATCCATAAACCTCGAGGATTGTATTTGCGAACCAGCGTCTGAAAAATATCCATTGATAAGGCTGTCGGATATAGAATTACAATATTAGTCAATAAGCTATTTAATATGTCTAAGCATTCACTGGAAGACAAATCTATTTCCGTGTTTCTGGTTAATACAACCAAAAATTCAGAAATATTTTTGGAAGTGGTGAAGAGCTTCAATGATGAATCGGATAAAAGTTTCACTGCACGCTCATTAAATCGAGAGTCAGCATCAATAGCATAAATCAGTACATTTGTGTCAACAAGTATTGAACCATCCATAATTATTCATTTGCTAATTTTCTTATATTCAGGTTGTCATATTTTCCTTTTAAATGTAGTTTCCTTATGTGTAGCTGTCTTTGCTTTCCTCTTTTTATTGTTTTAAGATATTGTTCAAGCTGAGGTAAATATTCTTCTGGTATCAAATCGATCTCTTTCTTGATTTTTTCTTTTAGTTCCATTTCCATATTCCTTTATATGTTTTAGACACCGAGTTTGTATTTAAGCGCTAAC
>NZ_JBSMDE010000091.1:0-9197 GCF_056497305.1 Caldithrix sp.
ACAATTGGCGTGTTTCCTGCCCGGCATGGTAACGGCGTTTGGCCACTACCTTTTTAATTCCCACACTGATGATCAGCATGGCGCAAACCCGGCATGGTTCCATGGTGCAATACAGAGTAGTACCCTCCAAGGGAATTCCGTAACGTGCGGCCTGAGCAATGGCATTTTGTTCGGCGTGGATGGTGCGCACACAGTGCTGGCGAATGGTGCCGTCTTCATCGATTACTTTCTTGAGCAGATGACCTACTTCATCGCAGTGCGGAAAACCGGGCGGCGAGCCAACGTATCCGGTGCAGAGAATCCTTTTGTCGCGCACAATGATGGCCCCACTCTTTCCGCGGTCGCAGGTGGCTCTTTTAGCGACTTCATCCACCAGATGCATAAAATATTCATCCCAGCTTGGGCGTTTTTCCTTAGATTTTGACATGGTACAACGATTCCTTTCCATTTAAAAAATTTCTATTCGGTCTCCCACATTCAACAATTGAACACGATCTTTAAAAATACTAAAAAACTTGTGAATGGCTGAAAATCCTGTACAATGCAGAGGATAGATCAAATCCGGATTGATTTTCTGAATGTTTTTAACCACCAGATCGATTTTGTGCTCATCCGCCCCCTGTAAATGCATGCCGCCAATCAGAGCGTGAACATGGCGATTTTGCGTGATGCGCATGGCGTGTTTCAAAGAATTTACCGCTCCGGCATGTCCACAACCCAACAGTACCACCAGGCCCTTAGCGGTTTTGAGCGCCAAAAAGGCGTCATCGTGCAATTCATCATGAATCAGGCTTTCCAGAACGCGCTGCTGGTATGTTTCGTCAATGGTTTCATAATCGTTGTTGCGCGGGACTTCACCGGAAAACCAGACATCCGGGAAGATTTCGAAGGGCCGTGTGTGGAATTGAAAATCGACTCCCTGACGCGTCAAAGCGCTTTTTTCCCAGGGTACGCCAATGTCAAGATTGCCGGCCGGAAAGACGCGATATTTTTTATGAATGAGCGCCGGATGACAAATTACAGTTAAAGGGTCAAGCGCTTTGGCCAGATGGGGTAGACCGCCGGTGTGATCGTAGTGGCCGTGACTGAGGACCACATAATCCAGGTCTTGTAGGGGGATGTTTAAAATTCGGGCATTGTGGATCAGCGCATCGGTTTGCCCTGTGTCAAACAACAGATGGCCATGCTCAGTTTCAACATAGATGGCCAGCCCCTGCTCTGCGATTAATTGCGGGCTGGTTACACGGTTTTCGCTGAGAATGGTTAATTTTGCTTTTTTTAACATGGCTATCCCTCCCTTTAATGAAACACGGGAGCAAATGGAATCACTTCTTCGGCGAAGTGTCCGAATCAGGGATAGGTCGTTGGCGCCTCAGTAACAAATAGAAACCGTAAATAATGAGTGGAATACTCAAAATTTGTCCCATATCGAGTGGAAGTGACGCTTCAAATGGCGATTGGTATTCTTTTAAGAATTCAACCACAAAACGGAACCCGAAAACCAAAATCAAGAAGAGACCAAAAAGATGCCCGCGAGGTGTTTTTGCTCCTAATTTTTTGTATTTAAAAAAGAGATAAAGAAAAATCAGAAAATAGGCCAGCGCTTCGTAGATTTGCGTGGGATGGCGGGGAATATTATCTACGCGATCAAAGACAACGGCCCAGGGCACATCTGTGGGACGACCAATGATTTCGGAATTAAAAAAATTGCCGATTCTGATAAAACTGCCAGCCAGAGCCACGGCAATCACTATTCGATCAACCAGCCATAAAAAGGGTTGATCCGGCCGTTTGCGCGTGTACAGATAGAGTGCAATTAAAATTCCGATGGCAGCCCCGTGACTGGCCAGCCCGCCCTCCCAGACTTTCAAAATACGAATAGGGTGACTGAAATAGTAGGTAAAATCGTAGAAAATGCAATGCCCCAGTCGGGCGCCCACCACCGTACCGATTAACATGTACACCAGTAACGTATCCAGATCTTTAAGGGGTTTATGTTCCCGTTTGTAAATCCAGTTGAACATGTAGATGCCGATTAAAAAGCCCAGCATAAAAAGCAGGCTGTAGTAACGAATATGGATAAATCCAAAACTAAAAATTTCCGGATCAACATTCCAGTGAAACATGGCTAAGTCCTTTTTTCTTTTTTAATGGTCAATGATTGCAAATGGTTCAATTTACCCCCATTTCCTGTAATATAGAATCGGCTCCGGCATAGTATTTTAACAGAAACAGGATGTAGCGAATATCCACCCCAATCGAGCGGCTGTAGCGATGATTCCAGGCAAAATCATTAATGGTGGCTTCAAAGGCGCGGTCAAAGTTCAGACCAATTAATTGGCCGCGGGCATTGAGTACCGGACTGCCCGAATTGCCGCCGGTAGTGTCGCAACTGTACAGAATGCCCACAGGCAAAGTGCCAACGCTTTTGCTAACAAAGCGACCGAACTGTTTGGCCTTTAAAAGCACGATCAGTTTTTGCGGCGTGTCAAACGGCGACTGGCCGGTAGTCTTCTCCAGAATGCCTCGCTCGGTTGTAATGGGGGATTTGTAAACGGCATCTGCCGGTGCGTACCCTTCAATAAAACCGAAAGTCATGCGAAACGTACCATTGGCGTCCGGGATGAAATCTTTTTGCAGAAAGGCCTGCCTGGCTTCTAACCACAGGGCGCGCAGGCGTCGGAGCTGGCCGTTGCGTTGCTTACTGCGCTTTTTCATATTTTCATATTCACTTTGCAGCCCAAACATCCAGTCCAGAATAGGATCATGTAAGGCTTTTAATTCCTGGTACGATTTTGTGAAACAGGATTTAACAAATTGAGGTTCAGCGAGTCGCGTGTTTTGGTAAGCTTGCTGAACAGCAGAACGTGTTTTGTTGACGTTGTCGTTAAGGTTAAAAAGGGAATCTAAGGGCCGGATGCGAAGTTTAGCCGGCAGGTTGGCCGCTTTTTCCAGCAGTTTTTCCAAAATCAGTTGATCTGCTCGGGCGTCAAAATTTTTAAGGCGTAACAAGGTGGACGTTTGCGTTCGTTTAAAATTTCGGTCCATAAAAGCGCTTTCCCGTTCCAGGTCGGCCTTTTGCCGCTCTTTGGCGGCCTGGATTAGTGTACGCGCAATAGCGGGCAATACAGGGCTTCGGCTAAAGTAGGAAAGCACAAAATCTCTGATAGCGTAGCGGCGGTACTGGTTGTAAATCTGCTTGATTTCCTCCAATACCGATTGGTATCTGGTCAATTTTTTTTGAGCAATGAAGTTTAGTATTTGAGTTTCCTGTTTTTCTTTCTGTTCAATTAAACCAATTCGGCGGATGCCCTGTAATTTTCCGCGATAATTTTTTTCCGTATTGGCCAGTCCTTTAATCCACGAGCTAAATTTAAATGCCCGCCCCAGATCGTCCTTTCCTAACCGATTTAACAGGTTGATTTGCCATTGGTACCAGTTCACCACAAAGGGCATGCGTACCTCATATTCAAAGGCAAGGAAAGCAGAGGTACGATGGCGGTATGTTTTTCCAGGGTAACCGAGAATAAAGACGCGCTCGCCTTCTTGTACTCCTGAGGGGGCCACTCTTAAATAGGTTTTGGGCTGGTATGGAATGTTGTCTGGACTGTATTCGGCGGGCGAGCCATCCGCTGCCACATAGGCACGCATCAATGAAAAGTCACCCGTGTGGCGCGGCCATTCCCAGTTGTCAATTTCTCCGCCAAATTCCCCGATGGAGCGCGGAGGCGCGTAAACCAGTCGTACATCTTTTAAGTAAGTGTACAAAAAGAGGTAGTAGGTTTTGCCGGCAAACATTTCCAATACGGAGGCCCGTTTGCCGGGATGCCGGGCCTCTTCTTTCTTCACAATCTGTTTAATTGTTCTTTCGATGGCTTTTTCTCGCTCAAGCGGGTCTTCTATGTGCCTTGTCTGTTGCAGAATTCGTTCGGAGACATTGCGAACTTTCTCGGTGATGCGCACGGTGTATCCCTTAGCCGGATATTCCTGGTCGCGTGTGTGGGCTACAAAACCGTTTGTCAGGTAGTCGTTTTCCGGTGTACTGGCATTTTGAATGGCCCGAAAGGCACAGTGGTGATTGGTTAAAATAAGCCCTTCTGCAGAAATAAACGAACCGGTGCAGCCTCCTAATTGGACAATAGCATCGGATAGGCTGACATGTTGTTCGGAAAAAATTTGATCTGCCGTCAGTTCAATGCCCAGTTTTTTTAAGTCTAATTTATGAATTTCTGTAATGGGGAACATGCCTTCTTCGGCAAACAGCAAGGCAGCAAGAAAGAGTACGAAAAGGAATTTTTTTGCCACGTTTCCTCCTTTGTTTTTAAATAAAATAAGCCTCAAACGCATTGCATTCAAGAAAAGGAAAGTAAAAATTTGGTGATGTTGAAAGGAAGAAGGATTTTTTGTTTTTGAATTTAGTTTAAATGATCAGAGAATAGTTATTTAGAATACTTCTTTCAAAACTTATAATCCCGCTTAGCGGGATGCGAAAATTTTTAAGCGGCCTAATTACAGGGCAATCCCAAACCATTGAGTAGATGATCATTTAGAAATCAAATTTTACAAAGCAAAGATTAAAATTCCCCCTTCCTTTTTTTAAAGGGAAGGAGGTCGGGGGGATGGGTTTTAGAATAAAAATCCACCTTAAATGCTTCGCCCTTACAAAGTCGCGGACTGAAGCACGAGTTACATTGCTCTTTCGAATGGTCTGCCAATGTAAGGGATTCTTCTCCCCGATAAATCGGGGACTCAGAATGACATGCGGGCACAGGCCTTCACCGCCTGGGCATAAGTTGACCCTTCGCAAATTAATTCGTAATTCGTCATTCGTAATTTTTAATTTAAAAATGCTTCTCTGTGCCCTCTGTGGTTGCTTAAATCCCTGCAAAAACGTTTTGCTGCCTTAGAGTTTGGTAAAGCGTAATTTTGAGGAATCCCGGGAATCGGGACACCGGAATATCTTTTGTTTAATAAAGTTATAAGATTTTTCATCCGATAAATCGGAATTCGAAATAACCTGTGTGTGTATTCTGCAGAAATTTGATCATTAACGAAGAAAGGGGTTCATGAAGACGATCCTGTGCATTTCAGCCCATCCCGATGATTGCGAAGTAGGTTGTTCGGGATATGTACGGCAATTAATAGAAAATGGTAGCCAGGCCTTTTTAGTGGTGGCAACCAATGGGGAAAATGGTTTTAAAATCGAAGAGGTTCCAGTGGAAAAACGCATTGGCGTCCGACGCAAAGAGCAGGAAGCAGCGGCAAAATTCTGGGGCATGAAAAGCGTTTTTTACCTGGGTTTTACAGACGGATTTTTGGAATACACGGAAACTTTGCGTTGCGAACTGGTAAAAATCATTAAAGCGGTGCGTCCGAACATGGTTTTTACCTTTGATCCGGCCAATACACTTTTTGACGATTTAAATTTGCAACACCGCGATCATCGGATTATTGGCCAGGCTGTGTTTGATGCCTGTTTTGCCGCCAGGAACAGGTGGATGTATCCCGGGGAATCTCATGCTGTAGAAGAAATTTATTTCTTTGGAACAGCAAATCCCAATGTGGCTATGGACATTACGTCTTACATTGACTTTAAAATTGAACTGCTCTCTCACCATCGTTCGCAGTTTCCTGAAAGGGACTGGTTGGGAAAATTTGTAAAAGAAAAGATGAATCCACCCTATCAGGGCAGGCGAAGCGAGTCTTTTAGACGCATTTCCGGAAAGAGGGCTTTTTAAACAGAACGGCGCCGACTCTCGATTAAATCAGCGCCGGAAGATTACCGTTTTAAACTTCTTCAACTTTTTGAGCGCCATAAAGAACTTCGGAAAAAATTTCCAGTAATTTCAAGTTCTGTTTAGAGAGCATCAACGAATCGTTTAAAATAGCGTAATAGAGAATGCTTAAACGTGTTTTGGAAGAGCCGTCTTTAATGCGTTCAATCTGCTTTTCGTTTAATTTCTGGGCCAATTCTTCCAGAGCAGCATGTTTCTCTTCCAGGTTGGCGTAGTTGAGATTTTCGTTATTTTGCAGCGTTTGCACTACATCATCCAGCATTTCCAGCACACGCCGTTTAACCTCACTTAACTCTTCAATTTGTACTCCCAACAATCCTTTGTGGTGGTTGCTTACGTGCAAATAGGCACGATTCACAATATCGCGATGGCCATCAACCAGGCGTTGTAAGTGACGAATGGTGTTGGCATAACGGTAAGAGAGGTGCGCTTCTTCTTTCTGAAGCAATCGCAGGCATTTAAAGATATTGGCGGTGATAATGTTGGCCCATTTCTGGAAGTTTTTATTTTTTTCTTTTTCGTTTTTGATGATGTATTCGTTTTGCTGAAACAAGCCTTCCAGAGCGACATCCAGTGACTGACGGATTTCCTGCACCAGGAATCCCATCTGTTCAAATGTGGTGTGAATGGAAGAGTGTACTTCGGTAATCTTTTTGAGATTGTAAATTTCAGGAGCTTCGCTTTCAATAAAGCGCTTTTTATGTTTCAGGTGATTGCGGGCGATAAAGGCGGCCACAAACAGGAGCATCACAATCACGCCAACTACTTTGGTAAAATAGATGAAAGTTGCTACGATTGCAGCCGTAAAAAAGGCAGCCAGGGCCGTCAGAAACCAGCCGGCAATCACGGTTAAAACGCCGGTAACGCGGTAGACGGCGCTCTCCCGCCCCCAGGCCATATCGGCAAAGGAGGTTCCCATGGCTACCATAAAGGTAACATAGGTGGTAGAAAGAGGCAGTTTGTGCGAAGTAGCATAGGAAATCAATGCGCTGGCCACCATCAGATTGACTCCGGCGCGTAACAGATCAAAGGATGGAGTACTTTCATCGGCAAGATGCTGGTGGTAGTGCTCGGTGTCCAGACGTCTGCGGAACCAGTTAAAAATCGAATCGGGTAAGAGTTTTTTTATGCTGTCAAAAAAAATGATAAAAATTTTAACGATTTTACGGGCCAGATAGACGGAGTCGAACCGTTCTTCTCCTTCGGTCTGGCGACTTAAATCAATCGTAGTTTTGGTAACCGTTCGGGCTTTTTTGGAAAAAGCCAGAGTAACAACCATAATGAGACCAGCCAAAAGCAACAGTCCGGGTTCAGCCGGTACTTTTCCACTCAGGGCTTCCATGGTGGCGCTTAAAGGATTGCTCGATTGCAGAGCAGCCAGGTAAGAGTGGTAGCCTGCCATAGGCACGCCAATAAAATTGACCAGGTCATTGGCTGCAAAGGCCATGGCCAGAGCAAAAGTACCAATGAGTACGATGGGCTTAAGAATATTGATGTTCAAAAAGATCAATATCTGCAAAATAACGGCAGAGACAATAAAAATAATGGAAAGTATTTCCAGCGTATGACTCTGAATCCATTGTAACATTTCCGGGGTAATGAAGGCCGCACCTTTGGCGCCTTTCACCAGAATAAAGTAGGTAATGAAGGCCATGGCCAGACCTCCCCACAATCCTCCGTAGCGTTTAAGGCGTTTGCTGAAATCGAAGGTAAATAACAAACGAGTTAAAAACTGAACAATGGCGCCCACAATGAAGGCAATGCCCACACTCAATAAAATACCCAAGATGATGACCAGCGCTTTGCTGGTATTGATGTATTCGGCCAGGCGGACGATCGAATCGTTGTCATGAAAAATTTTAAGTAAAGAAATGGCTACCGCGGCACCCAGCAATTCGAACACAACGGATACGGTGGTAGAGGTGGGAAGGCCATAGCTGTTAAAAAAGTCGAGCAGAATGATGTCTGTAATCATCACGCCTAAAAAGAGTACGATAAGCTGGGGCATGGTAAAATATTGCGGATGGAAAATACCTTTTCGGGCAACTTCCATCATGCCGCTGGAAAAAATAACCCCTGCTACAAGGCCCAGAGAGGCAATGATCATGATTACGTAAAAGGGGGCCACACGAGAACCGATCGCCGAATTCAGAAAATTGACGGCATCATTGCTTACACCAACAATAAGATCAAAAACAGCGAACATAGCAAGTATCAGCACACCATAGTAATAATACTCAATTCCCATATTAAATCCTTTTTTTTTCAAAATCCTAAATTTACAAATTTGAAATTATGAAACGGAATCGTAATTTTCAAAAAAATGTTCAGCTCTTTTCGAAAAATAGCAGACATTAAGTAAAGGGCGATTTCCAACCTGAGAAAGAGGGGCAGCCCTGGTCGAGCATTTTTGACGGTTGGCCCGGAAAAGAGAAGCGCACATTACCATTTGCCATCGAACAGAATGCGTTGAGCCACGGTCCTGGCCGTCTGGCTATCGGTTAATATTTCAATCAACCGCAGGGAAAAGGGAATAGCCGTGCCCACCCCTCTGCTGGTAATTACAGGCCCATCCTGCACCACCGCTTCTTCAAGATAGATGGAATCGGTAAAAACTTCTTTTTCGGAAGGATAGCTGGTCAGCTTTAAATTTTTGGTAATGCCGGCCCGGTGAAAAACAGTTGGCGCGGCACAAATGGCGGCTAATTTCTTTTGCTGACGAAAGCGCTCCTGAATCCAGGACCGCAAAGCGCTATTGGCTTTCAGATTATTGGTTCCTGGCTGGCCGCCCGGGAGAATCAGAACATCAAAATCATCGTTTTTTAAGGATTCGAAATGAAGGTCCGGAATGATTGTAATTTCGTGGGATCCCGTAATGGGGTCGGCTTCCAATCCAGCCACAGTAACATTGATTTGCGCACGGCGCAATAGGTCGATGATGGTAACGGCTTCTATCTCTTCAAAACCAGGTGCAAGAACCACCAGCGCCTTAACCATTGTCAACCTCCTTAAGTTGATTGTTAATTAACAAATTTACGAACCACTGATTCCGAGGTGTACAAATTACGGGTTTTGGTAAAAAAGAACAAGAGCAGGTCTAATCGGATGAACAGGCCGTGGCTAAAGAAGCGTTAGTAGGGGATTAGAATACTTCCTTCAAATGATCTAGCTCTTTAGCGTGCGAAAATTTTTGTGTTGTGTGAGGAAGTAAAACTGTTGAATTGTTGAATTGTTTATTTGTTGAATGGTTTGATGTCCTGTCCCAGAGAATCGCAATTTCCGCTGCGCTCCAACCGGCTAAAGCGGCCGGACAATTAAGAAAATTTCCCACAAAGGTCTTCCCCCTCTCCCAGATTTTTATTCTGGGAGAGGGGGATCGAGGGGGTGAGGGCTAATTCATGA
>NZ_JBSMDE010000092.1:0-11130 GCF_056497305.1 Caldithrix sp.
TAGCGTGCGAAAATTTTTGTGCCGTGTGGTGGAGTGAAACTGTTGAATTGTTGATTTGTTGAATGGTTGAATGAGCATCGGGCTGACATTCCGAATTCACACTGATCGTGAATGGGGCCATGAAAGAAAATCTTCAACACAGGTGGTAATCCTTCCCCCTCTCCCAGACTTTTATTCTGGGAGAGGGGGATCGAGGGGGTGAGGGCTAATTCGTGAAATGACTTCCGCTGTTGGAGGAGAAGAATTAAGAGTGTAAGAGTTTAAAGGTTCCGGGGCATCGGCCTGTCATTTTTTAAAGAAGTTTTTGGTTGCGGCTCTGCTGCCTTAGAATACTTCCCTTAAAAGGTCTTTCAATTTAGCGTGTGAAAATTTTTGCGCTGTATGAGGAAATAAAGTCGTTGAATTGTTGAATGGTTGAATGGCCTGTCCGGCTGCGCCTTGCCAGACTGGCCTGTCCCCGAAAATCGGGGCGAGGAGGAGTTCAGTCTACCAGTGTAAAGGATTCTTCTTCCCGATAAATCGGGATCAGAATGACATGCCGGCACAGGCCTTCACCGCCTGGGCCCGTCTTGCCCCTTCACAAAATAATTCGTAATTCGTAATTTTTAATTAAAATTAATTCTTTGCCTGTCAGGCTGGTGCTGCCAGACGGGCCTGTCCGGTGCCAGACGGGTGTCCTTTGCGGTTTTTTAATGGTTGCGGCTTTGCTGCCTTAGAATACTCCCTTTCTTTTTAAAATTTTTCAAACTCTTTGTGAACTGTTTGTGAGAATCGGCCTGTAGATTGACACAGTAACGGAAATTTAACCTAAACAGGAGGTCTTTATGAGACATCTCATTCGTGCATCATTGTTAACTCTGGCTCTGGCCCTTATCTGGGGGTGTAACCAGGAACCGGCCGGATTTAACCGTACTGTTGAACAACAGGCGACCCTGGAAACCGACCGTTTTGAACCGGGCGTGGCCGCCGATCAGGAATTTGAATTCGAGGTAACCTTACAGAATATAACGCCTTTAACCGGCGACGGAGCCAGTCAACCCTTTTCGCCGCCACTGCTTACCACGCACACGCCGCTATTTCATATCTTTCGCCTGGGCGCCTTTGCTTCAGAAGAATTGGCTCAGATTGCCCAGGATGCCGTCAGCGGACCCATGGTCGAAATGTTAAACCAATCGCCGCAGGTTCTGGAAGTGGCACAGGGCGGTGGCGTTGTGTTGCCTGGTGCTCAGACTACCGTGCGCATTAAGGCCAGACCCGGTTTTCACAAATTATCATTGGTCACCATGCTGGTTAACACCAACGATGCCTTTACCGGAGTCGATGCCATTAATTTGCCGCGCTTTGGTACCGCGGTTTACTACCTAAAGGCTTACGACGCAGGTTCGGAGAAAAATACGGAACTGGCAGCTCATATTCCCGGTCCTTGCTGTGGCCATCCTTTTCAGGGCATTCCCACCCATCAGCGCATTAAATTCCACAAGGGCATAAAAGGAATCGGCGATCTGGATGCGCAGACCTATGGATGGCATGGCCCTGTGGCCAGGTTAACCATCAAAATGGTCCGTTAACATCCGCAAAGAAACGTGCCGGCGAGCTGAAATAGATCGCCGGCTCTGTTTTTGTTTGCTTCCCAAAACTGGAATAATACAACGATTATTTAGTTTTATTAAAACACTGGTCAGGGGAAAGGCCTGCTTTCCATGCTTGATAGATTGTAAAAAAATGAAGATTGAGATTAAACGTTATGACCGAAAACAACTACAAAATTCTGGTCATCGAAGACGACCGGAAGATTGTAAAACTACTGGCAATAAATCTTGGCGATTTGGGCTTTGAGCTGGATACAGCCTTTGATGGCCAAACGGGTCTGGAAATGGCGCTACAAAATACTTACCGATTGATTGTTCTGGATTTAATGCTACCAGAGATGGACGGCATTGAAGTCTGTAAACGGATTCGAGAACAGAACAAAATCATTCCCATCATCATGTTAACCGCCAGATCCGAAGAGTTCGATAAAGTACTGGGGCTGGAGCTCGGAGCAGACGATTACATCACCAAGCCGTTCAGCGTCAGAGAATTTATTACGCGCGTAAAGGTGATTTTAAGAAGAATTGATCTGGAAAAACAAATAAATACCGAAGCGGAAGAGAGTGTGCTGATTGAGGCCGGAAAATTAACCATCGACCTGGAAAAGCATCAGGTTTTTCTGGATGGGAAAACAATAGAGCTTACGGCAAAGGAATTTGATCTGCTGGTCCTCTTTGCCCGACATCCAGGTCGCATTTACAGCAGAGAGGTGCTGCTTGAACTGGTCTGGGGTTACAAATACGAAGGCTATGAGCACACGGTAAACTCTCATATTAATCGCCTGAGAAACAAGATTGAACAGGACCCTTCCAATCCACAATACATCAAAACCCTGTGGGGCGTAGGGTATCGCTTTGAGGTTACCGAGGAAGCCGTGTCATGAAAACCATCTGGAATTCTTTTTATGTTCGCCTCTCTGCGGTCTTTTTGTTACTCCTCATTCTCTTAGGCGCCTTGCAGATTGGCATTACGTTACAATCCTGGAACACCTATTACAAGGAAGCGGATCAGCGTTTGAATTTGAATCTGGCGGCCAATATGGCCAGAGAGCTGGAACCGCTGCTCAAAGATAGTAGTGATATCGCTACCATCGGCCATACCATTCACTATATGATGGTCCTGAATCCTCGAATTGAAATTTACCTTCTGGATGCTCAGGGAAAAATTCTGGCTTTTTTTGCCGATCCGCAAAAGAAGGTGAAAGTCAGGTCGGTCGACCTGCAGCCGATTAAACAGTTTTTAACGGCATCCGATCAGGTGCTCCTGATGGGGGATGATCCGCGGAACCCTGGCAGTAAAAAGCCCTTTTCTGCGGCTCCTTTACAAATCGGAAAGGCAAAAGGATACCTGTACATCATTTTAGGCGGCCAGCTGTACGATGCGGCCATCAGCGCCATTCGTCAACAATACCTGAGTCGCACCATTGTTAAAGGCTTGATTACCACGCTCATCTTTACAGCCCTAATTGGCTTGATTTTGTTCTTTCTGTTAACCCGACGCTTACGGAGCATGCACCAGGTGGTGAAGCATTTTGAACAGGGAGACCTACGCCAACGTATTGCCGTGCAATCCTATGATGAACTGGGACAATTAGCACGCTCTTTTAACCGAATGGCTGACAAAATCGTACGCAGTATTGAAACCTTAAAAAATACGGATCAATTACGGCGTGAATTGATTGCCAATATTTCTCACGATTTGCGCACACCTTTAGCATCGATTCAGGGCTATCTGGAGACCATCCAGATCAAAGGGCAGCGGATTACAAATGAGGAACGTGAGCAGTACATTAAGATCATTTCCGAAACGGCCCAGAGTATGCAAAAGTTGGTGGAACAACTGTTTGAATTATCCAAGCTGGAAGCCAACCAGATTAAACCCAGCTTCGAACCTTTCTCGATTAAGGACCTGATCTACGATGTGGCCATGAAATTTAAGCCGGCTGCCGACAAAAAAGGGGTGATGATTACCATTTCTGCGGCCGACGGTTTACCGCAGGTTTTTGCCGATGTTGGATTGATTGAGCGCGTATTTTCGAACTTAATCAACAATGCCTTACACTATACGCCCTTGGGCGGCGCCATTCTAATCTGCGCTTCTGCCTTAAAAAAACAAATTCGTATTGAAATCAAAGACACAGGGCCGGGCATCGCAAAAGAGGATTTGCCGTTTGTCTTTGATCGCTTCTTCAGGAGCCAAAAAGGCCAGGCGAAGCGATCCAGTGGTTCCGGATTGGGACTGGCCATTACCAAAAAAATTATTGACCTGCACAACACAGAAATTTTTGCTGAGAGCAGCCCTGGGCAGGGTAGCGCCTTTATTTTTACCCTCAATACCTGGTCTGCACCTGGACTAAGCGTGTAAACTATTCTAATTTTAAGAGGGTAAAGCTCAATTCAAAGATGGTACCTCTGGGATGGTTGTCTTTAACTTCAATGGTTCCGTTCATCCGCTTAACAACGCTCTGTACCAGGCTTAAACCAAGACCAAATCCTTTTTTGTTGGCAGCCGATTCACTGCGGTAAAAGCGTTCAAAGATGCGCCGTTTTTCAAAATCCGGAATTCCAATGCCCTCGTCAATAACAGAGATGTGAAGTGTGTGGTCCCTCTGTTTCAGGCGGACCTGGACAGTCGTGTCGTCTTCGGAATATTTCAGGGCATTGTCAATCAGGTTCTGCAGAGCCATGGAAAAATATTCCGGATTCCCCTTAAGAAAAAGATCGGTATTGGGAATGGTGAACACCACGCGATTGTTGTAGTAGGAAGTCAATTGCTTTAATATTCGATTGACCGTAATAATCGATGTTTCGGTTTTGTGGGCCATGTCGTCTTTGGCGATGATCAGCAGGGTGTTGATAATCTTGATCATGCGGTCGGTCTGTTCAATCAGCACGTTAAAGCTCTGGACACATTCAGGATTCGAATGTTCCCTTCTGGTGAGAAATTCCAGTTCGGTTTTAAGAATGGTTAAAGGCGACATTAACTGATGGGCGGCATTGTCTGTAAACTGGGCGATTTGGTTTATTTGATTTTCCAGGCGATCGAATAAATGATTGAGCGTATCGCGTAATTGTCCCATCTCATCGGAAGGGTCTGCGTCGTAATACAAACGCTTGGAAAGGTCCGTGGCTGAAATCCGCCTGGTTATCTGAATAATCTTGCGGATGGGAGCCAGATATTGCTGGGCGTTCATGTAGGCAATGCTCAAAATGACCAGTAAAACCAGCGGAAAAGTAATGATGTCAAAAAAGATGACATTGGATAGTAATTTTTTGCCGGCCGACTTTGGCGTGGAAAGCTGCAGGTAACCGTAAATTTTACCTGATTTTTTTACTGGTGCATAGCAGGTTCGAAGGTTAAAATGGTCCACATAATAATTGGCAAAGGTCAATGTGTCGAAATAAAGGGGAAAATGCACCGGGATGCCAGAGAGATATCGGGTGTTCCGACTTTGATGAAGAATGCGCCCAGTGCGGTCCAGAACCTGTAAAAAATAAGGCTTTTCCGTTAATTCCCGAAGGCCCCGTTCCTGCAGTTCGTCGTTGTTCAAAAAGGTTAGGCTATCGCCTCTCACCGATATGGCCATCACAAAATGATCCATCTCGTGAATCAATGCCAGATCAATTTCTTTTTCCAGATGCCTGTTCAATAAAATTAAAAAGAAGGCATTGAAGACGCCGTAAAAGACCAGCATGGTAAAGGTGTTGAACAGAATGATCCGTAAACTGCTCCGCGTAAAGTATTTATTCTTCAATAAACGTATATCCTTCCCCATAGACCGTTTTGATGTGATGGCAATCTGTAACCTCTGCCAGTTTTTTTCTTAAATTTTTGATGGTTGCTTCAATGAAATTGGTTGATGGTAAAAAATTGAGTCCCCAGATATCTCGGGCGATTTGTTCGCGGGTGATGATGGCATTTTTATGCTGCGCGAAATAATAGAGTAGTTCAAACTCTTTTTCTGAAAGTTTTACATGACCGGAGGCAGAACGCACTTCATGATTGACCACGTTTAGCTGGCATTCACCAAATTTAAGACTCTCTCTGTTTGTTTGTACACGCCTGAGAACCGCATTGATGCGTGCAAAGAGTTCTTTAAAGGCAAAGGGTTTGGTGATGTAATCATCGGCCCCGGCATTTAAGGCTTCCACCTTATTGGAAATATCGCTTAAAGCGGTGAGTAAGATAATGGGTGTTTTGTTCCCCTGGGAGCGGAGCGTTTTACAAACTTCATAACCATTTTTTCCTGGCATGCGCCAATCCAGTAACAAAAGGTCAACAGAATCGTTTTCATTTAAAAAGTCTAAAACAGCCTCTCCATCATAAACGACCGAAGCCTTAAATCCTTCGGCCTGGAAACTTTTTTGCAGCGAGTGAGCCAGACTCTGTTCATCTTCGGCAATGAGTACGTGCATGGCGATCCCTCATCTTTTTTTCTGCTCTATTTTAAGAAAAAATGCCGGACAAAAGCAAAAAAATGAAAAAAAAATCATAACTTACCCCTTTAATTTCAGGTTTCGTTTTGTAAATTTTAAACGACGTAGAATTCCCAGTGTTGAATCTAATGAAAGGAGTTGACATGCCAAAAAGTGTACAGGGATTTTTATGCCTTCTAATTATCTTTTCATTTCTTAGTGTAACCACAGCGCAGGATTATGTCGGATCGCAAACCTGTAAAACCTGTCATGGCTCAATTTATGATGAGGTGATACAATCGGGCCATCCGCACAAGCTGAAAAAGATCGAAGGCGCTCCTCCGACCTATCCGGAGGGAACCTCTGAAGGAGTACCCAATCCGCCAAGTGGTTTTACCTGGAATGACATCACCTATGTGATTGGCGGCTATGGTTGGAAAGCCCGCTTCATGGATTCCGAAGGCTACATTTTGACCGGAGACACGGAACGGCAATGGAACCTGACTAACTCGGAATTAGGCCTGGAGGCTCATTGGTCAGGCTATGATGCGGATAAAGCCCCCCGCAAGCCTTATACCTGTGGCTCCTGCCATACCACAGGTTGGGTAGCTACAGATGAAAACGGGCCGCATCAGGATGGTTTGCCAGGAATTTATGGCACCTGGAACGAACCTGGAGTGACCTGCGAAGCCTGTCACGGACCGGGGAGCGATCATGCCAGCGCGCCAAGTGCAACCAATATTTCTAAAGAGGAAAATTGCAACAACTGCCATATCCGCGGCGATGTAAACCAGATTGACGCTAGTGGTGGGCTGGTTAAACATCATGAACAATATGAAGAGTTATTAGCTTCTCCGCATTCAACCTTAGGCTGCTCGTCATGTCATGATCCTCACAAGGGAACCATCTATGATTTAGGTGGATTTTTAGGCGAAGACCAAACCTGTAAAACTTGTCATGCCGATAAAAAGATTAATATCCCGTCGATGGCCAACCTGGAATGTATGGATTGCCATATGCCTCAAACCGCTAAATCAGCTGTGGCTATTACAATCGATTACCAGGGCGGTTCAGTTATGAAAGGCGATATTAAAAGCCACATTTTTAGCATTACAACCGATACTACCTGGAGCTTCTTAACGGATGATGGGAAATATGTACGGGTGGATGACAATGGTAAAGCGCATCAGACGTTAGAAAATGTTTGTATGACCTGCCATACCGACGAAAATTTGGACTGGGCTGTTAAATATGCTGGTAAGGTTCATGGCGCTGGAGAATATGCTGGTTCAGCAACCTGTAAAACATGCCATAGCGCTATATATGACGATGTATTTAAATCGGGCCATCCTCATAAGCTGAAAAAGATTGCAGGCGCTCCACCGACCTATCCAGAAGGAACCTCTGAGGGAGTACCCAATCCACCCAGCGGATTTACATGGAACGACATTACTTATGTGATTGGTGGTTATGGCTGGAAAGCCCGCTTCATGGATTCCGAAGGTTACATTTTAACCGGTGACACGGAACGGCAATGGAATCTGACTAACTCCGATTTAGGTCTGGATGCCCATTGGTCAGGCTACGATGCTAGTGAGGCCCCCAGAAAACCCTACACTTGTGGCGCTTGCCATACCACGGGTTGGGAGGCAACCGGTGAAGCCGGACCGCACCAGGATGGTTTACCCGGTATTTATGGTACCTGGTCCGAACCTGGTGTGACTTGCGAAGCCTGCCATGGCCCGGCCGCCGATCATGCTGCTAATCCAACTTCTATCAAGCCTCCAAAATCTGAAGCATGTATTAACTGTCATGTACGCGGTGATGTGACGAAGATTGATGCCAAAGGTGGTTTTACCAAGCATCATGAGCAAAACGAAGAATTATTGGCTTCTCCGCACAAAGCCCTGGAATGTGTTACCTGCCACGAACCTCATAAAGGCACGGTCTATGATTTAGGTGGTTACAAAGGTGATGACCAGACCTGTAAAACCTGCCATAGCGATATCAAGGTTAAGGTTACAGAGATGGCCGGTCTTTCTTGTTACAGCTGCCATATGCCTAAATCCTCAAAATCTGCTGTAGGAATTACCATTGATTTTGTGGGCGGGTCTGTTAATAAGGGCGATATTAAGAGCCATATTTTCAGCATCACTACAGATACTACCTGGAAGTTCTTTACCGATGATGGTAAGTATGTACGTGTGGATGAAAATGGCGAGGCTCATCAAACACTGGCAAATGCCTGTATGAGTTGTCATACCGATGAAACTTTAGCCTGGGCTCTTGAAAACGTCGACGCGATCCATAAAGGCGGAACGGCGATTGCCAGCCATAAACAATTGCCTTCCACTTTTGCCCTTAAGCAGAACTATCCGAACCCATTTAACCCAACCACAACTATCAGTTTCGATCTGCCTAAGGCGGCTGATGTTCATTTAACTCTTTACACGATTACAGGGCAAAAAGTGGGTGAATTGCTCAACCAAAAAATGCCTGCCGGCGAACATCATATAACCATTAATGGGCAGGACCTGGCTTCCGGCGTTTACATCTACACCTTAAAGGCCGACCGATTCCGGGCCAGTAAAAAGATGATTCTAGCCAGATAAAACAAGCGTAGACATACCGCAAACAAAAGAAGAGGCGAATCCGTAAATTCGCCTCTTCTTTTTTTTTAAAAAAAATTGACTACCTCTCCTATTCCTGCTAATTTCTATTTAGTGATGAAAAATAGGTAAACTGTAAAAAAGATATTTTTTAGTGTCATTTTGAAAATTTCCCAAGATGGGAAAGACAGGTAATTTTAAGTTTGAAAATTTTTTGAAAATGACATATTGGGGCCTTTTGCAAAGATCCACGATAAAGTATAAAAAAAGAAGCCCTTGTTCTGGCCTATTTGCCAGTCATCTTTAAATTGTTTTTGTTTACCTTATAAAGAGGAAGTGTGATGAGTAAATCAAAAAAATCTACAAAGAAAAAACCAAAAAAGAAAAAGGCAGAACCATTAAAGGGAAAGAAGCCCAACTATAACCTCCCCCTGGTTGATAATGTGCTGGAAAAAGTTAAAGATACGGCAGATTTAATATATGAGCCTGAATTAGATGGGCTGTACTTCGATCCGACACTTCTTATTCAGAGGGCTATTGAAGCAAAGAGTAAAATAAATAAACGGTTGCGCAGAAAGAAAAAAATTAAAAACCATGAAACAGCCGAATTGCAGGCATTGATTGAAATATTGAGCGAAGAATTTCTGACTCCCCAATATATAGATTCGATTTACACTCGCGTTGCTGATTTGCATGAGCGGGCTGAGGAAGAAAGGAATCCGGAAATGATCGAAAAAACGCGCGCTATCATGGAACTGTTAAATTGGGAAGGAGTGGAGAAATACATAACGCGTTGTGGTTTGTATCAGAGCATTATGATGCGTAGCCTGCAAGTAGGGACCCGACTTATTGAGATTCTAAGTTCAGAGCTTCCGGATGAGCAAGAAGCAGATGAACAGGAGCCGATGGAGGACCTGTTTGCGGATCAAAACATTCTTGATCAAGTGTTGGCCCTGGATGAGGAATTCCCCGGCTTCTCTGATTACCTAAACAGCAATTTAGATACGGAAACTGAATTTGATGCTCTGGCGGTTTTATTGTTTAGTGGAGTTCTGTTTCTGGATATATATAGCCAGAAAGCTCTGGAAGATGGATTACGCCTCATATATGAATTTCTGGATGAAGAATTGGTAGAGTGGCCGCCGGATGAAAATATCTTCTCGCTCCTGCCGGAGTTGAGCCAACAACAAATGACCAAGCTAAACAACCTACTGCAAGAGTTCATTCTGAAAATGGACCTTGAAGAGTTGTCAAATGCCATGTACGACTCTCTCGATTATATTTTTGAAAATATAGAACTGGATGAAGAGGTTTATGACCTGGTGGATTTGGTCCTTGATGAGTTTGATGAATTGGATGAGGAAACTTTGCGTTACCTGGCGGTGGCTGCTTTTTGGGGCGAGTTGAGAGAATATCTGAGAGATGAAGATAATAGCGGCGACATACCGGATATTATCTTAAGCTTTTAGATAGGCTTATCTACTCAGAATACTTCCACTAAAAGACATAGTGATTAGGCGAGATACGAAAATTTTTGTACTGTGTGATTAAGTAAAACCGTTGAATTGTGGACTGGTCTGTCCAGCTGGACAGACGTCCAGATGGGCCTGTCCCCGAAAACGGGATTTTTGCTGCGCTCCAACCGGCTGCGCCTAGCCAGACGGGCCTGTCCGGTTGCCACGGCCAGACGGGCCTGTTCCCGAGGATCGGGATTTGCGCTTCGTTCCAACCGGCTGCGCCTCGCCAAACGAGTGCACTCTGTGGTTTTTTGAAAGTTGCGGCTTTGCAGCCTTAGATTTGGATTCAAACAAATGTCGCAGGGATAGCAATTTAAGCAATGTTTAAAACAAACACAGAAGAAATTGAGAAGTGTAAACCGTTGAAACGGTTTCCTATTTCGTCCTTACAGGACGATCCATGTTTTTTTGTGTTTTTGTTTTACCCACCGCTGACGCGATGGGCTACAAACATTTCGTCCCTACGGGACTTTAACGTGGGATGCTGAAACATGCACCTATTCGGCTGTGTTAGACCTGCGTGCTTACGTGTTTTTTTAGAATTCTTTCTTCAAATGATCTAGCGCTTTAGCGTGCGAAAATTTTTAAGCTGCCTAATTACAGGGCAATCACAAACGTATGAGTAGACGAACATTTAGAAATCAAATTTTACAAAGCAAAGATTAAAACTCACCCTTCTCTTTTTTTAATGGGAAGGTGGGCGGGGGGATGGGTTTTAAAACAAAAGCTCGCCATAAATGCTTCGCCCTCACAAAGTCGCGGATTGAAGCACGAGTTACATTGCTCTTTTGAATGTTCTGCCAATGTAAGGGATTCTTCGACCCCGATAAATCGGGGACTCAGAATGACATCCCGGCACGGTTCCTCACCGCCTGGGCATAAGTTGCCCCTTCGCAAATTAATTCGTAATTCGTCATTCGTAATTTTTAATTTATATATACTTCTCTGTGCTCTGTGTGGTTACTTACATTTCTGTGAAAATGTTTGTGGTTGCGGCTT
>NZ_JBSMDE010000093.1:0-4538 GCF_056497305.1 Caldithrix sp.
AGTAAACATTCACAAAGATGCGGTTAAAATGGGCCTGCGCCAGTTTGTGGCAGGTTGATTCGATTAAATCGGCGCCGCCTTCGATGACATCACGGCTTAGCCATACGCCGCGCGCCTGCGGCATTTGGGCAGCAAATAATGGCATGAAAAGCAGAAAAAAAAGCCAGATTCTGTTCATTGTTTCTCTTTTTTTAATACATAGTTAGATTTTATGGCGTTCCCGCTGATTACGGTTTTGTAAAGTTTTGCCTGTCTGACAGATCGAGTAAACTCTACCTCTGGACAGGATGCAAAATACAACCGGGTTATGAATGCACACAGCCTGGATTTCGGTCATGAGTAAAATAAACTCGCCCAAGTTCAAATCTCACCTATTTTAAATTGGAAAACGTTTTTTGCAATAAATCCCACCACTCATATTCATTAATGTAAACCAGATCGAAGAGCATCAAGCCGTCCGTTTTTTTCAAAACCATTTGCATGGCGCGTTTAAACTGCTGCGGATGATCTTTGTATTGTAAGAGGAACAGGCTGCCGTACACGGTTGTGGCCTGCTGAATGACCTGATTGGTTAGGTCGCAGGCGCCTTGCACACTGTACCAGAATTGCTTCCCATCTTTCATGGCCGCTTCCTGCCGCAAATCAATCCGCACATCGGGTAAATTAAGTTCATCAATGGTTACTTCAAAATAATAACAGCCGGACATGAAAAAATCCAGCAATTCGGCGTAGCCGGTTTGATGGTAGTCCGGATCAGCCCACCAGTACGGGGGATGGTATTGTTGACTGGCCCAGTTGACGCCCACTTCGTAATAGGTGGGGTACCACGAACCGGCATAGTCGCCAAACGCCAGTTGCGCATTAAGCGTTTTGACCGTGTCCCGGGCTTTTACAAAAAAATCGTAAATGCAGCGGGCGCGCCAGAAGATCCACTTTTGGAACAGAGGGCCGGGCGTTACCCGCGGCGCGGCGCTGGCGGTTTGTCTTTGCCAGGTAAAGATGTCTTCTGGCCAGCGCTTAACTTTTTTATTTAAGAACTTCTCAAAGGCCGCTCTGGATTCCGGGCTAAAATCGGAAGCAATGCCGTCAAAGCGGGCGCGATCCAGAATGATGCCGGTCAGTTGCGGGTAGTTGCGCACGACTTCGGCGATGATGGAAAGTTCGTAGCGTTGCACATCTTCTCTGATGGGATTCACAAACAGGGATTGCTTGCTTTCCACTTCTGTAATGGGTTTCAGGCCTTCCGGCGTGTACAGAATGGTTTGCCATTGCGGACGCGTTTCGTAAACCAGCCCCAGGCCGGCGGGGCGACTGCCTTCGGAGAAGATGTTAAGCGCGGCGTGCACTTTTAAGCCGTACTGTTTGCCAAGCGCCAGGGCATGAGCCAGGTAGTCGTAGGACGCCGCACGTTCCACGCCCTTCCATTTTAGCAGACGGGGCGCAATCTGGCTGGGGTACAACACATAGCCCGAATTGGGCTTGACGTCAATCACCAGATCGGTAAAACCGACGGACGCCGCTTTTTGGGCCAGCGTCTCCATGGCCGAAGAGTCGCTTAGTTGGATCCAGTTGGCGCTGGCGTCCACCCACAAAAAGAGGCGTTTGGTTTGCGGTTGGGTAAAACCGACATCATAAAAAAAGAAAATGAGACATAATAAAAAAATATTTAATTTAAAGTTCATGTATTTGTTTTCCATTTTGAATGAAAAAAAGAAAATTTCACCCTTTCAGGGTTAATTATTTGGTTGGGGGATTGTTTTCCTATAATCATTTCAATCCTTCGGATTTGGTTTTTCCCATCGACAATTTATTCTGATTTTCTGTTTAGCATTTACACTTCCTGCGATTAATTTTTTTGTTTCATATCGTTTCAAAAATTTAGTCATTTCATCCATTTTAGAATCACTCTATCCCGAAAGGATGAAACAATGATAGCCAATATGTACCCCGGCCATCAACTAAGCCTCGAAGAGTGATATTATTCAATCCATTCAAACTTACCATGCACAAATCTTCTGTCGTTAATAAAATTAGTAGAATTATTTTTTATGTCTCTAACCAGATCATAAACGGTTTAAGACCAATAAAACAATGAACATGATCCGATACGCCATTAACAATGATAGATTGATGGCCTTTGTTCTTAATATTTCCAGTCAGGTATTTAAATACCTCATCACGCCAGGGTTTTTGTAAAAGATTTTGCTTCCCCTTTACGGCAAAGATCACCTGGATACAAATTCTTGCATAAGTACCTGCCATGATGAGAACTCTTTAATTCAATTAACAGCAGGGAATCACCTATTTAATCAACAACATTTTGCGCGTTTGAACGGCATTTTCTGCCTGTAGCTGGTAAAAATAGATTCCCGAAGCCCAGTTGTTGGCGTTAATCTGCAGGCGATGACGCCCCGCGCTTTGTTTGCCAGCGTCGATTTCTGTTAGCAATTGACCGGCGTTGTCGTAAATCAACAACCGCACCGTTTGCGCCCTGTTCAATTGATATTCGATGGTCGTGCGGGCGTTAAAGGGATTGGGAAAGTTGCCCAGCAGTCGCGTGGATCGGGGAATGAGAGCGTCATCTTCATCAAGCGCCTGCAATGGGCCGTAGGAAAAGACAAAGGCGCATTTGGCTTCCTGATCGATGACATAGGCAAATTTTTCGTCCGGGCTGAAGGCGATATCCGAAGGCGTTAAAAAGGGAGCGCCCTGCGCGTCGGGATTGACCGTGCTGTTAGACGAAGGCAATTCATCCAGTTCGATGGCAAAGTTTCCGCTGATCATGAACGATTTTACCCAGCGCCGCGTGGTATCGGTGCCGCAGGCCCAGAGATTTCCCTGGCTGTCGCAGGTAATGCCGTACGGCGTCCAGGAAAGCCAGGCCAGGTAGGAAGACACATCGCTCACGCGCTGGCCCACGTAATCTTTGGGCGAGGTTTGCGTGCCGCCGCTCCACACGGCAATGCCGCCCGTGGAACTCAGGGTATCGCTGTTGCGGCTGGAAAAGAAGGGCGTGCTGGGATCGCTGTAATCGGCGCCGGGAATGGTGGCCACATCGCGAATGATGGAAAATCCCGTGCCATCGTGTCCGCCCGGTTCGATGGGGTGTAGATCTAATGGCTGAATGGGCACCCAGGTGCCGCGAGCAGAGGCCGTGTCCGTAAAATTGTACACGCGGATGGAGGTGTGGTAAGAAAGCCCGGCATAGACAAACTTGTCCTTATTGGCGGAAAGACCAAGCACCCACGTGCCGTAACCGCCGGCGGTGTACTCCTTACGCTGTGCGGGATCGCCATCGGGGTATTCGTACATGATGGAAAGCGAAGGCATGGGCGTGCCGGGTTTGCGACAAACAACCAGCACGGTATCGTCGATGGTGGTAATGCCGCGCGTGGACTCCACGTCCAGATTGGTGCTGTAATCGTCAATCAGTGTAAAGGCCGAGTCGCCCGGCGCTGCCATCCACAGGGCATTCATTCCGCGGGCATCCACCGCGCTGGTGGTAATGACCCACAGGTTGCCCTTGTTATCCGTGGCGCAGAGGAAGGGGTAGGTTACGCTGTCGGGCGTGGGGAATTTAATGGTCATCTCTTCCTGAAAAAGCCAGGAATCCTGTGCGCTGAGCGTCGCCGACAGGGCGACAAAAAGCAGCAACGTGACGGCGAAAAAAGCGACAAATTTTTTCATAGCTCACCCCAATCTTTTAATTATTAAGTTAACTTAACAAACTGAAATAATATACTAAATTCAAGAGGGAAAGAAAATAATTTTGCAATAAAATTTAATAGTTTTTGATTTTTTTTGCATCCTATGCAGAAAGGCAAAATGCTCAGCAGCGTGGTTCTTCATTGCTTTTTTGCGTTCTTTTTGCTACTTTTTTGAATTATGGACTATTTATGAGAGAAGAGCACACATGAGACAGGTCTGTCCCCATTGTGGTACCCCCATTTCCAAACGCTGGTTGTTATTGGGCTCGCCCACAGAAACCTACACCTGTCCCAACTGTAAAAGTAAGTTAGAGTGGACGGGAAAACGCTACCTGGTTAGTTTTTTGGTGGGACTGGTGGGCGCTTTGCCCATTCCCCTGGCCTTCTATCTGAATTGGAGTGGCCTTTCTTTTTTAACCATTGGATTGCTCTATCTTGGCATATTAGCTTTTAACACCTTCTTTATTTTGAATGTATCAGGTCAGTTCCGTGTGCGGCGCAAGGTGTAGATTGGGAATAAAGCGTTCCATATGATCATAAGTCGAAAGCTTTGAGAAAAAATGAAAGCCGGCTGAAGCCATTCATTCCAGCGCGCGCCCGACTGTTCTATTGGGTCAAACAGTCTTTGCACAGCTTACGCCTCAGGCCGGCCATTTTTCACAGAGGTTCCGGCGTTTTAATTTAAGTATTAGCGCAGCAGTACCATCTTTCCGGCTTTACGGAAGCCTTCCGTTTTAAGCACGTAAAAATAGAGGCCGCTGGACAGTCCCTGTGCATTAAAAACAACGCTGTGCCTGCCGGCCTTTTGATGCGCATCGACCAGTTTTTTAA